>QIKE01000106.1 GCA_003232915.1 Bacteroidota bacterium
TTTTTAAAAATAATGAAAATTAATGTAACTTTGACTCAGAATCATATATCGCTATTTTCCGAAAACGATGCATATTTGTTTTCTGGTAACACACAAATTAGGACAATGAAATTAATTGACAAATTCATATATTTCAATACGAGCGGAATTGCTAAAAAAGCGATTAATAAAATTTTAACTAACAAACTTAAAAATAAACATCTTTCGGAATTTTCAAATGAAGTTTGGACAGAATATAGTTATCGCACTGAAATTGTAAAAAAGAAAGAAACATTTGGTGCAAATATTATGGTGAAATTGTCTTTATTGACACTAATAATTTACGAAAAATTACTTACTAATAATAATGATAAACAAACTGCAATAAAATTAACTTCGAGAATCAATTGGATTATTTATGAAAACTTAACTCATAAATTTTGGTTTTTTACAGGATTTTTTTCAAAAAGACCAATCAAAAGAGTTAAAAAAGCAATGAACTTTTTTATAAAATATTTTCCATATACAAGTCCCGGATATGAAATGAAAATTTTAAAGACTGAGAATAAAATTGTGGCTTTTAATGTGACTAAATGTCCAGCGGCAGATTTTTTTCAAGAACACAATCTAAACGAACTATGTATAGAAAGTTGGTGTAATCTTGATTATCCTCTTGCTGAAAAATGGAATGTTAAACTTGAGCGAAATAAAACAATTGCTAAGGGAAATGAATTGTGTGATTTTAAATTTGTAGAATAAAAAATCCGTACCTATTTTTAAAGAAGCGAGGGGTTGAGACGTGGCAATCGTGGATTATTGCTTTATCAGGGAAAGGGTGGTGGCTAAAATCGGCAACACCTCAAATACATCAAGCAATTGGCATCTCTTGATTTAGGGAACAAAATTTGTTTAGTTTGTCATTAAATTATAAAAAGTTAAACTATTAATTGAAACCGCCACATGCAAGAGCATGCGTGGTGGTGTGAGAGGGCGGGGGAGACAGGGTGTAGCATAAGCTGCGAAGGTAGTAAGGGGTTGGGTTTGCGGCAAGGATTGGAGTGGCAGCCCGCAGCACCAAAACCTATTGAGGCTTGTGGAGGCAGGGCTGACGTTAGGAAGCCCCTGCAAATACAATGGCCGAAAAGGTTTTTGGGGCGAGGACTACAACGGAAAGCCTGTCCGCCGCCATAATAATAAAAATGATTTCGTTTTCACGGTATATCATAATATTATTTCGAATGCTTATTATTTTTATTTGCTTAGTCATTATAAATGATGTATTTTATTTCAATCATTTTTATTATTAGTTGCTCTTTCTTTGAATTTTTTTTGGGTGTATAGTTTAAGAATTAACAATGGTATTTTCCTGATAATTTTCTTAAAACCATCAAAAACGGGCACTTTTATTAACAAAACCGCTTATTTATTAACATTTATCAATGATTCTTAAAAAAAACACTTGATTTTTTAACTTTATGTTTTATATTTGTTTGCGTTAAATGTTTTAATGTTAATTAAATGTTTTTAAAATGAACAAAGCTGAATTAATTGATGCAATGGCTACCAGCGCTAATCTTAGCAAAGCCGATGCTAAAAAAGCATTAGATGCTTTTATTGAAGCCACCACAAACGCTCTGAAAAAAGGAGAACGTGTTGCTTTGGTAGGTTTCGGTTCTTTTTCTGTTGTCACAAGAACGGCCAGAAAAGGACGTAATCCGCAAACAGGTGCCGAAATTGACATCCCTGAAAAGAGAGTTGTAAAGTTCAAAGGAGGTGCTGACTTATCAGAAGGCGTAAAATAAAAGTTTACGTTCACTGGAAAATAACCTTGAGACTGAAACTCAAGGTTATTTTTTTTCATAGAAAATATTACGCCGTTTGTTGGTTACAACATTCATTTCAATAAGCATCACTTCGTGTGATTTTTTTTTTACATACCTTTTGCCTTCATTGGTAATACAAAAGAAATAAATCCCCTGCTAAATATCTGTGTAGCATTTACTTAATTTGTTAATTTGATGTGGAAAACAGTTTTGTCAGATTATTAACCTGTTGTCGTTTTTGCATGTATATATTAATAAGGTGCTTTTCGGAAAACCGAAGAATCTGTTAATAGCAATTTTCCCTTCAAAATTGCTGTAGGACTTGTCTTGTAGGGTTGATGAATTGCAAGGGTAATGGTTTTGCAAATTTCCTTGAAAACAGACGAATGTGTTTCGCAAAAATTAAATACAGTTTTGTTGATTCTGAAAATTATTCGAGAAGATTCCGCAATCAAAAAAAGTAAAAGGAATAGGCTTCATTTCATGTGTTTGTAATTTATAAGCTATTCATCTCCAATAGTTTAATATTTATACAGTATTCTATATTTTGCATCTTGCAAAAATAATTATTCCCTTGTGTGTTTTAAATCAATCTGGAATGTTTCATTCAACTTAGTTAAGCTTGGATGTAAAAACAATACAATTTCGTTTCTTGGGCACTTAATTATTTGATTGTGTAGTATATAAACGAAACTTATATTAGTAAAAAATCAGTAATTATTTTTTATCAGACATTAACTTCACTCCCAATATACTCTACTATCTCAATGAAAAAGAAAACATTATTCATGGCAAACGAGGCAGGCAAATTTTCATTAATTTTTTATTACATAAATTATACTATGGTTGCAAGAAGAATTAAATGTAGTTTAGGCAGTATTCATTGCTTCAAAACGGCATAATTATTAGAAAACAATTAAAACGTGTTATAATATGACGACAAGGGCGTAGAAATATATATATTTTCTCTACGCCCTTGTCGTGGGAAGCCAATCTCCTTACAATGAAGTAGTTTCATTGTTATATTTTGAGTGATAAGTAAAATTGTGATGTAGTTTCGTTTCAATTTATTGTGATTTTACGAGCAACAAGGACGACACTGGAAAGTATTGTTTGACGTTTGTATTGTACATCAAACGATGTAAATTAGCTACATCTATCTATAGAAGTTAAACGCAAAGTGTTTATTAACTATGTATAACCTCGAACGCTTTCAGTAGGCTTTTTATTGCACTCACACCTCCCACTTCCCAGAGATGAAGAGCCTATAAAATAGCTTCTTCGTCGCATTGTACATAGCAAGGCCTCTTTTAATATCTTCAGTTTTGTACAATTTCATCCTGTTTTTTTTATAGAACCGTTGAATTTTACTTGTACTACTCCACAACATATTTGCATATTGTTCACTAAAAAAAAGAAAAGCCTTACGGTTTCCCGTGAAGGCTTTTCAATAAACAGAAAAGGGAATTTTTACTTTGTCTTAACAAATTTTCTTACAATTTGTACTTGATCTTGGGGAATGATTTTTACGAAATAGACACCATTTGCCAACGAAGACATATCAAGGTGAATTTTGTGTAATCCTGAATTTAAAGTATAACTTTGCGTGTTAATTGTACGTCCCAATTGGTTTACGACAGAAATTTTCACAACCGAATGGTTTTTCATACCAATTTCGAGATACGAATCTGTTGATACCGGGTTAGGGAAAATATTGCTTACACCTTCAATAAAGGCGCTAATTTTTGCAATACCCAAAACTGCTTTGCCGTCGGCTACTATAACATTAACATTTGCCGAGGGGTTATTTTCGCTTAAAATAACTGTTCCGGGAATGGTTTTAATTCCTACAATTTCAGGATAAACAACATAGGTTCCCATTGCAAGACTATCGAAAGAGAATATTCCGCCGCTATTGGTACGAGTATAATACAACGGTTGTTCTTGTTCATTCAAAAGCATTATTTCCACATTTGACATTATTCCGCGTGTGTTGTTGCCATAAACCATTCCGCTGATATTTCCGTGGCCAGTTGAAGCAGATTGCGATGGCTGCATAAAAATATTGTAGCTATAGCCTGCTGGAAATGGAAAAATAGGCAAGGCTTCTTCCCAATTTATGGCATTTAAATGATAAGTAGGTACATAATTGCCAAAATAAGCCGAAGATGAATCAAGTTCGGCTTGAACGAAATATATGCAATGCTCCAGACCAATTCCTGTGAATTGGTAGTAGCCGGCATCGTTGGTTTGTGTTTGAGTGATGGCAATTAAGTTGTCCTCGGTAGTGTCAAAAGTCATCAGATAAACCGTTGCAACATCGGTGGTAAGACTGTCTTCGAGATATACGTTACCATCGAAAGAGAAAGTGAATTCGTTACCCACAAATACCCAATCAACATAAGTTGATGAACATCCCGTAGAATCTTGCGTTGTAAGCCACACTTCGTATAAGCCGTCTTGAGCGTAAGTATGTGTTACGGGGCTGCCGCTGCCGGTTTCGTCATCGCCAAAGTCCCAACTAAAATTAGCCGGTGTGTCGTTACTGTTAAAAGCGTTGAAATTAATGTTAAGACTTGCAGTTGAATCAGCCTCCCAAGTAAACCACGAATTACAATCTTGAGTGCTGTCGTTATAAACATACACCTCTTGACAATAGGTGTCGGAGCAAGAGTCGGCAGTATTAGATATTGATAAACAAACCTGATACTCTCCACTTTGCGAATAAAGGTGAATGGGGTTTTGTTCCTGTGATGAGCTTCCATCGCCGAAATCCCATTGCCAAGAATTGGGATTACCTTCTGAGGCATCAACAAATTGCACGGATAACGAATCGCCTGCTTGAGGGATGCTATCGGTATAGTAGTATTCGAAAAATGCATCGCAATCGTTTTCGTTCCAATTTGTTACTATCACCTCTGCACAAAAGGTGTCTTCGCAATCGTTGGCGGTATCGGCAATGGTAAGACAAACATTATAAGTGCCTTCGTTGTCATAAATGTGTACCGGATTTTGTTCGGTAGAATTACTGCCGTCGCCAAAATCCCACGACCAAGTGGCGGGTGGCATACCGTTGGCGCCAACACTCATATCCAAAAAATGCATCGTAAACGGACTGGCGCTGTCGCCATCTTCGGGAAAAGCCACAAACATAGCCGTACAATATTCGTAATTGGTACTGTCACCAATCCAAACAGGAATTTCCCTTGTACTTGTACAACTATCGGTAGTAATGGTTAATGCTACATTATACATATCTTCCTGAGTATAAGTGTGGACAGGATTTTGCTCGGCAGAGGTCTCGCCATCGCCGAAATCCCATTGCCAAGCGGTCGGGTTGCCAGATGATGCATCGGTAAAATGAACTGTCATCATATCATTCTCGTCGTAATAATACCAAAAATCGGCCTGACATTCGTCACTACTTGCAGAATCGATACAAATTTCCAAGTTGATGGTTAAATTAGTATTCGAAGGATTAAAAGATTCGGTACCCGAAACATCGCCGTCGCAACCAAGGGTGGTGGCCGTAACACTACTTTGCGTAATGAAACTGGGTACATCGAACTGATCTTCGTATTGGCCAAGGCTGTCGGTAACCACAGTGTTGTAAAATGTCCAGCCCATAAGACTATCGCCGGCCATTATATTAACGGGTTGCCCCATAACGGGAGCACCCGAATCACTTTCAGTAACGTTTCCTGAAACTGTTACCTGAAACGTTGTTTGACCAAAGCTAAGCAAACTCACCGTGCTTAAAAATAAGCTGAGAAAAATTGTTTTCATTGTTTTTTAACTTTTAATTAGACATTGAAGAAATTTATACCCTTTTCCGTATGTCTTTAAAATAGACAAACCTTTTGTTAATGGTTGCCCAATCGTTTAATGTTTTATAATAATTTTTTTGTTAACAGATGAATATCCTTTTAAATCAATTATTTTCAAAAGATACAATCCCGAATGCATATCGTTGACGGATAACGATATGAGATTTCTACCATAAGTTAAATTGAATTTTTGTTGTCGAATAAATTTTCCGGTAAAATTATAAAACGACAGTAAAACGGTTTTGTTTGCCACAGTGTTAATCACTACTGTAAGTTGTTTGTCGGCTGGAAGAGGATAAATTTTTGAAATGATGAACGACTTTCGACTGTTTAAAGAAAAAATACCATCGGTATTTGAACAAATTAATCCAACATTGAGATCGGTAAGAATTGGTTTTTGTGCATTGAGGGTAACAGTTATTTCGTCGCTGTAAAAGCCTGTGTATTCGGCTCTTACTTTGTAGTTGCCAAATGGAAGGTTTCCAAACGAATAATGTCCGTTTTCGTTAGTATAAGTTATTAAAAGTAACAAACCGGTATCATTATAAAGTTGTAATTCAATATGTTCCGGATCAAAACTTTCGCAGTTATCCTTAATAAAAATTTTTCCTGCCAGTGAACCTGTTCCTGTTGCAGTTAATGCCAATGCTTGCAAATGAATATCGGTATCGAAAGTTTGCGAATTATTTAAATGAAACTTATCTGCCTTTTGCCAATTGCTTACATTTCCATAATAGGAGGGGGCATAAAGTCCAAAATCACGTGAGCCTTCGATAAGGTCAACACGGATAAGGTAATTGCCTTGTAGTTTGTTAATAAACCAATAATAGCCGTATCGCCAAAATGTACGCAGATCTGTTAATTGCCAGCGGTTGTCAACTTTACGGTACAAATAGGCAACTGCTTTATTGGTACTGTCGCCGTCTTCGATGTTGATGGGGAAATCGCCAATAAAAGTATGTCCTCCGAAATTATAATATTTAGGTGTTTCAACCCACTGGCAATAAGTATCTTCGCAAAAAATGCTGTCGTCTTGTAGATGTTGAACGCTAAGGCAAACTTCGTAATATCCCGAATCGGCATAAGTATGCATCGGATTCTTTTCGTTAGAAAATGTTCCGTCGCCAAAATCCCAATACCAATAATTCGTATTTTCTTGAGACAAGTTGGTAAATGAATAAACATAGGGTGTACTGTTGAGCGTATCAAGTGCCACCGAAAAATCGGCTTCGCAATTTTGTGGTGTACTATCGCTGTTGACTTGAATAGGAGTAAACTCCGAATCGTAACAATCTGTTATACTGTCGACTATTGATAAACTTATTAGATACATACCTGGTTTGCTGAACAAATGCGACGGATTTTGTTTGTAAACAGGCGGAGTGTTGTCGCCAAAATCCCAAATCCAAATAGTAGGATTACCATTCGAACGATCGTGGAAATGAATGAACAATGGGTTGCCGATACCGGCATCGTAATCGAAATCGGCAAAACAATGAATACTGTCGCCAAGGTATAATATTTTGAAATAGTAATCGGTACAGTTTCCCGACGAATCGGAAACAAATAGGTTTATAAAATATTGTCCGTATTCGGGAAAAAGATGTTGTGGATTTTGCTTGTTAGAATATGTTCCGTCGCCAAAATCCCATTGCCAACTATCAATTGCGCCGGTTGAATAGTCGGTAAAATAAACCAAAAGTGGATTTTCATTATCAATATTGTATTCGAAACCGGCGTTTATATCACAACCGGTATTACAAATCTTAAAGTTTACGTTATTTACCTGTGTTGGATTTGTAATACTTTCTATATGAAGCTGTTGTTGGTAATCGTATGTTGAAACTATAATCGGTAACTGATTAGGATACAAAATTGTATCGTTAAAAAAACCGTTTTCATCAGTAGCTACGATAGTAGAATAAGAAGAATCGACCATGTCGATAAACACTTCGTGAAAGGCGATCGCTGTGTCGGTTTCAATTTCTTTAACGGTTCCTTTAACAATAATATATTCTTGAGCTTTTAGATGTAGAGTGTCAATGACAAGGAGTATCAAGAATAATATTTTGATGAATTTTTTCATAGTCGCAGAGTTAAAAATCATAATAAATCCCACATTGTAATCCCATAGTATAAGGTTTTACAACAATACCCGACACATAAATATTGTTTAGATATTTTGTAAATGTCGGTTGTAAGCATATCGAAATTCTTCTTTTAATTTTGTAATTAAAGCGTAATGCAATTAACCATCGATAATTGAAATTACTGCGATCGGGAGTTTCTCGAATTATTCCCAAAAGGTGATAATTAGGATTGTCGAAACGAATTTCAGGAATATTTTGCTCAATTAATTCACTAAAAATAAGGCCAGTTTCCATGGCAATTATTAATTTACCTTTTTTAAAGAATTTATATCCTACAGTTACCGGTATATTGATATATGTGAAATGAAAAACGGGATGAGTCATATTAAAGTGCACCAAACTATCGTAAACCGTAGTTTTTTTTGTTTTAAAAGTAACTTTTTCAGGATTTTCAGGGTTTACTTCAAAAGAAACAACACGGTTGTAATAGCCGATACTGTCATAGCTTTTAAAATTGATTTTAAAGGCAGCTTGTTCATTTGTTTTTTCATACAAAATGCCAGATGTAATATAGAAGTTGCCGGTGTTTACTCCGAAACTAAGACCTGCCGACCATGAGGCCATATCTTTGGCATTCGGGTAATAAACCTTTTCGACAGCAGTTGCTGTTGCAGTCCACAAATGAAGATTATTGTGTTTTTTAAGATAAGGTTCAACAATTTGGTCAAACGCAAACTGAGGTAGCAATTCTATTTTCGACAATGTGTTGAGCCGCAGCGAACGGAGAGCTAAATAAGAAATTAATTGTTGAGAGTTTTCTTTTATCATTTTTTGTTCATTTCTTTTGCTATATTCTGTTGTTTCGGTTTTTGCAAATATGCTTTCTTTTGCTAAAAAGTGAGGCCTTACTTTTTGTTTGGTTTCAAAAGTTTGCATATTCTGTTTTTGTTCGTTCGAAGATGGTACTTCAACATTTTTTGTAAGATTGTTGATACCAATGGTTTGCTTGGAAATATCTATTTCTGGGCTTTCCGTATTTTGTTTTTCTTTTAAAATTATTGCGGTATCTTTATCTTGCTTTATAACAGGGTTTTGATGAATCGTAAAACCATCGTTTTGCTTTAAAAGCAAATAGCCTACTACCAACAAAAACAGCAAAACGGCTACTGCCCATAAAATTTTTCGATAGTTATATATAACCGTATCTCCAAAAAAACCTGCTTTTACTTTCTTCCAAACATTTCTGGAAGGCGCAACCTTATAGTGGTCGAGTTTTTCTTTAAAGAGATTGTCAATGACGTGTTCTTTCATCGTTTCGATATTAAATTTTAGTACCGTATCTATCAGCGAGTTCTTTTTTTAATTTTCGTCTCGCCTTAAACAATTGTGTTTTGGAAGTGCTTTCCGAAATATCTAGTATTCTGGCAATTTTGGCATGTGATAAGTTCTCAAAAACAAACAGGTTGAAAACCATTCGATAGCCTTGCGGAAGACGTTGTATCATATTCATTAAAACTTCTTGAGCTAAAGGTGTGGTAATTTCCCGATTATACACATCATAAGATGTGTCTTCGGCAACAGAACTGTCGCCGGCATAAAATTCGTGTTCATAGTATTTTTTGTTCGCTTTAAAGTGATTGATAGCAGTATTTACCATCAACCTTCTTATCCACCCGTCGAACGAACCTTTAAAAGCAAAAGTGTCTATCTTTTGAAATACTTTGATAAAACCTTCCTGCACAACGTCCTCAGCTTCTTCGCGCGACTTGCAATATCGCATACAAACCCCTAGCATTTTTGGTGCATACATACTATAAAGCTTTGTAAATGCTTTCTTTTTCCCTCTTTTACAAGCGTTTATTATTTTTTCCGTTTCTGTCATCAGGTGTTTCCGATAATTATACGACAAGGAGTTTGGCGTGAAGTTGCCTATAAATTATTAAAAAAAAAATGTAAAAAAATTGTTGTTGTTTTAAAATATTGTAGTTGTGCGATAACAAGCCTGAATAAATGAATGTTTTAGACTGTACCGTCCGCTTACCGGTATCGCATATGGTTTATATAAGTTATTGAATAATTAATGCCTTAAAGAAAACTCCTTTTCTTAAAGTTGTTTAATCAGAAAACGTTAAATTCGAGTCTGGATAAGCTTTGAATACTATTGGTTTATGAAAATAAATGATTAGTATACAAAGTGAGCGTAACGAAGAAATTGATATTTTCGGGCAAGTATTTCTAGTTTAATTAATTATTCGGAGCACAATTATTAAGCGGAATCAAGTTAAAACAATAAAAAATTTCAAAAAAAGATGAAAAATCAAACTTTTCACGAAAACTGACGTTAGAATAACAGTAAAGTTATTAAACTCACGTTTGAGAAGATGTTTTTAATAAGTAAATTACGAGACAAAATATAAGCTTTTTTATTAAATCTATCAATGGTTATATGCAAAAGAGAAATGAAATTTCTTTAGTACAAATGATTGGTGGTATTATCATTAAGAAATTAAGTGATAATCCGAAAGATAATATTCTGATCATCATTAAAGGTGTACAAAAAGTATTTAATAGTAAATTATGTATTTATAATTGTTTTAACGAAGATTATACCGAACTAACTACATATACCAATTTGCTCAAAAAATATGAAGCCGATCCGTCCGATGCCATAGGGCATATCTGTACTGATGTTGCTTTGATGGATATTGGAAAACCTATTTACATCAAAGACCTTGTTACTACTAACTATCTTTATACCGATCTTGTAGTAAAAGAATTGAGTTTGCGAACGTATCTTGGTGTTCCCGTTAAAGGAAGAAACAAGGTATTTGGTGTGTTATCGGTTGTGTACGACGAAGTACGCGAGTTTGACGACATAGAAAACACAATTCTTGCTAATATGGCCAGATTGATTGCCATTGAAGAAAATAATTTGAATATTATCAATCGGGAAAAGAATATTAACAAAAAATATCATTTGGTATTTGAAAATATGAACGACGGTATATTTTTGATGAAAGGAAAAAAAATTGTTGATGCTAACGAATTAAGTTGTGACTTGTTCGGATATAATAAAGACGAATTACTCGGCAAATCTCCTATCGAATTATCACCTAAATATCAACCCGATGGTAACCTTTCAGAACAAAAGGCTATAATGCACATTAAGGCATCTTATAAAAAGAAACAAATTTTCGAGTGGACACACAAAAAGAAAAACGGCAGTCCTTTTTATGCCGAAATAACTTTAACTTACATTCCGGAAAGCCTTGATGCCGATCTCGTTGCTTTTGTACATGATATAACGAGCCGGCGTAATCACGAACTAGAACTCATCAAAGCACGCGAAAAAGCTGAAAATGCCGATAAACTAAAATCAATTTTTCTTGCCAACATGTCGCATGAAATACGTACTCCACTAAATTCAATTATTGGTTTTTCCGATTTGTTGCTTGATGAAGATGCAACGAAAGAAGACCGGCAGACATTTGCCGATATGATTAAAACGGCTGGAAAATCGCTATTGCAACTCATTGAAGATATTATTGATATTTCGAAAATAGAAGCAGGTCAACTGAAAATAAGAATGAAATCGTTTGATGTAAACGAAAGTCTTAACCGTCTGTATTTGAATATGAAAAAAGAAAAAATCAGCAGAGGTAGAGAAAATGTGGATTTAAAGTTAGTAAAAGGACTAACAAAAGATTTGATTATTCAGTCGGACGAAGTCAGGTTTCATCAAGTTTTTACCAATTTGCTAATCAATGCACTAAAATTTACCGAGGCCGGTGTTATTGAATTTGGCTATATTGGCATTTCCAATTCGTCAATTCAATTTTACGTAAAAGATACGGGCAATGGCATTTCAGCCGAAGAAATTCCTTTAATTTTTAGGCGTTTCGGTCAGGCAACGCAAGATTATACTCAAAATAAAACAGGAAAAGGTTTGGGGCTGGCAATTACGCAGTCGTTGGTAACAATGCTGGGGGGTAAAATTTGGGTCGATTCGTTACCAAAACTAGGGAGTACGTTTTATTTTACCCTTCCTATTGATAACAAGCTCGCAGAGAAATTAAATCCTTTGTTTTACACTAAATTCACGGATTCTTTTAAGGGTAAAACCATTCTAATAGTTGATAATATTCAAGAAAATTATCATTTTATCCGTGGAAATCTCAACGATACGGGTGCCAATTTTGTTTGGTCGAAAGGAGGTAGTCAGGCAGTAAAATATTGCTATGAACACGACAATATCGATTTGGTATTGATGGATATTGTTATGCCCGAAGTGAACGGTTTTGTAGCTACAACTCAAATTAAAAAAAGCAAACCGGATTTACCTGTTATTGCCCAAACGGCTTTTACCGACAAATATGAAAAAATTAAAAGTCTCGAAGCCGGCTGCGACGATTACTTGGCTAAACCTATTAACTTTATCGAACTTTTCGGTTTGCTTTCAAGGTATTTATCAAGATAACAATTTATAACACAAAATGGAATGTATTAGGAGTTTTCATGACGATTTTTTTTGAAAAAAAAAGATATAAAGATAGTTCAAACAGGCAATAAGTGAGTGCGGTAGCTAAGAAAATATTGTTAGAATATTGGGGATATTCCTCCTTCAGACCTTTGCAAGAGGAGATTATCGACTCTATTTTGCAAAAAAACGATACATTGGCACTTTTGCCTACGGGAGGTGGCAAATCGGTATGTTTTCAAATTCCAGCTCTTGTCAACAAAGGTATGTGTTTGGTAATAAGCCCTTTAATAGCTTTGATGAAGGATCAAGTCGGACAACTCAAGAATCGAAAAATCCCTGCCAAAGCCATTTATACGGGCATGTATTTTTCCGAAATAGATTCGGTATTAAACAATGCAATTTATGGTAAGTTAAAGTTTCTTTATGTTTCGCCCGAACGATTGATGAATCAAGATTTTCAACATGCTCTTGCCGAAATAAACATCAATCTTATTGCTGTTGACGAGGCCCATTGTATTTCGCAATGGGGATACGATTTCAGGCCGCCGTATCTAAAAATTGCCAAACTAAGAGAATACTTGCACGGAGTACCGGTGCTTGCGCTTACAGCCACCGCCACAA
Organism: Bacteroidota bacterium; assembly: GCA_003232915.1. Classification (GTDB taxonomy): domain Bacteria; phylum Bacteroidota; class Bacteroidia; order Bacteroidales; family F082; genus Sulfidibacterium. The sequence continues at coordinate 12,821 of QIKE01000106.1, forward strand.
CAGATGTTGTGGAAGATATTCAGCAAAAATTGCATTTTAAACAACATAATGTTTTCAAGGCAAGTTTTGAAAGGAAAAACCTTGCTTATAGTGTTTATCGCGAATCGGACAAAACTTACAGAATACTGCAAGTGCTCTCTAACGAAAAAGGTTCGGCAATAGTGTATGTACGCAACCGGAGGAAAACAAGAGAACTGGCCGAAATTTTGGTGAAAAACAAAATCGGAGCAACATTTTATCATGCCGGATTAAATGCCGCACAACGTGATGAGCGACAAAAAGAGTGGACAAAAAGTAGAATACAGATAATTGTGGCTACCAATGCTTTTGGAATGGGGATCGACAAACCCGATGTGCGACAGGTAATTCATTACAATCTTCCTTCCGATATCGAATCATATTTTCAGGAAGCAGGCCGAGCAGGCCGTGATGGTAAAGAATCGGTAGCAAGCCTTTTGTTCAACAACAATGATATTGCTTATGCTCGCAAAAAACTAGAAGAATCTTTCCCCGAGCTAAAAATTATTCGGAATGTGTATAATGCACTCGGGAATTTTTTTAAACTTCCCGAAGGTGCCGGAAAAGATGTTGGTTTTGAATTCAAATTAAACGATTTTGCCAATACTTTTAATATGCCATTGTTAACAGTTTACAACTCTATTAAATTTCTTGAACGAGAAGGCTATTTTGTTTACGACGAAAGTGCCGGACATTTTTCCAAATTAAAAATTAATGTAAATAATGTTGATATATACCGTTTTATAGTTGAAAATTCCAAATTCGAACGTTTGCTGAAAGAATTGCTACGTTCTTACGCTGGCATTTTTACCGATTATGTAAATATCAACGAAAAGCAAATTGCGAGACGTTCGGGAATATCACTCGAAAAAGTTTTTCAAAAGCTGGTATATTTATCAAAACTGAAATTGATAACTTATATTCCAATAAAAGCAAACCCTCAAATTTTCTACAATACCGAACGACTGCCTGCAACACACATTACCTTGTCGAACGAAAATTACCGGAATTTGAAAGAAGCAGCCACGAGACGTTTGAATGCTCTCGTGGCCTTTTTAACCAACGACAAAGAATGCCGAAGTTTGCAATTGTTGCGTTACTTCGGCGAAAAGAAAAATATCCGTTGTGGGGTGTGTGATGTTTGTCACAAAATAAACGAAACTGAGCTTAACGACAAAGAATTCGATTCCATAAAAGTGCAAGTTAATCGTCAGCTATCGCAAAAACCTTTGCATTTATATGAATTGATTCCTCGTATTAATAATTTTTCAGAAAAAAAAGTACTTGCTGTTATTCAGTGGCTTATTGATAACGGTAGCTTGTTGCGAAACAAAAATGAAACCCTTAGCTGCGACGAACAATTGGATTTGGAACTATAAAGAATTTTAAAAAAAATACATAAGCGAAAATATCTTGCTCAGGACTTATGAAAAATAAAGTAAGCGCAAAGTAGTGTTATTCTCCATAAAAAACCCTGTTGATAAGTTTTTCGAGTTGTACGGGACGATAAGGTTTTGTAAGATATTCGTCCATACCTGCCGCAATACAATTGTCGCGATCGTGTTCCATAGCATATGCTGTTATGGCAAATATCGGAATACGTTTTTTTACTCCGAGTTGCTTTTCATATTTCCTAATTTCAGCAGTGGCGTCGAGGCCACTCATAACAGGCATTTGAATATCCATCAGAATAAGATCATAATTGTTTTCAAGAAATTTTTCTACACCGATTTTGCCGTTGTGAGCAAAATCAATCTCGTGCCCCATTCGTTTCAAAATGGCATTGGCAAACTTTGCATTTAATGTATTGTCCTCAACAACAAGAACTTTCAGTTTTCTATTTTTATTTGTCTTATTCATCTTTATGGCTTACGAAAATATTAAAAATCTTTTTTTACAGATAAATTATTAATTATTTTAATTAGTTCCGATTTTATTAAAGGTTTTGTAATATAATAGACGAAACCCTGTAGGAGTATTTCTTCTTCTTCTCCCATTTGCTGATAAGACGATAAGCCGATAAAAGGTATTTCGGCATATCCGGGATAATCGTGTCTTATTTTGCTTATCAACGGTTCATTGCTCTGGTAAGTATTTATTACTGTGTCGATAAATATCAAATCGAATTTTGTTCCTTTCTCTTTTAAGTGTTCAATATGTTTTAGCGTTTCTTCTCTGTTTTGGGAAATGTATATTGTTCCTAAATTTATAAGCATTTTTTTCAAAAGCATTCCGTCGAGTTTTTCCCGATCTGCTACAAGGATATTCATGTTTTTTGATGAAAATTCTTCGAGCTTTTGTCCTTGTCGAAATTTTGTTGCCGATACTACTTCCCCTACATCTTCTTTTGGTTTTGCTATTTTTTCTTTGTGATAAGGAAAGGTAATTGTAACGGTGGTACCCATAGTTTTCTCCGATTCGATAACGATATTGCCATCAATCTTTTTTAAAAGTTCTTTTACCAAAGGCAAACCCAGCCATGTACTTTGGTAGTTGTCTTTAGAATAGCCGAGACTTTGCTGCCGGTAAGGTTCGAAAATATCAGGAAGGTAAGCTTTATCAATACCGATGCCCGTATCTTTAACTACCCAAAACAAATGTTTGTCTTCATCATTATATCCTGTAATGATTTTTACGTAGCCTTTTTCGGTGAATTTAATTGCGTTGTCGATTAAGTTTATGAAAATATGACGCAATACGTCGTTGTCGGAGGTGAAAACAGGACAGCCTTTGTCTTCTATCACGAGTTTTAATTTTTTTTCTTTGGCTTTCATATTAAATTCTTCCAATAGCTCTTGGGTGATATGAACCAAATTGCAATCTTCGTTTTTCAGCTCTAAAGTGTTGGCTTCAATGCGGCTGATATCGATAATGTTGTTGAGGATATACATTAGCGATTCGCCGCTACTTTTAATGTCGCGAGTATATTCGAAAAGTTCGGTTTCTTCGTTCATGGCAAATTCGTTTTCGAGAAGTATCGAAAAACCAATAATACCGTTAAGATTAGTACGAATACTATGGCCAAGATTAGAAAGTAAAATGCTGTTTTTCAACGAGTCGTTTTTTGTTCTGTCCAACGAATTTTGTAGTGCTTTATAATTAATGGTCATATCTTCGATTTCTTCTTTTATTTCTTCGATTTTTACAGTTATTTTAGTTTCTTTGTTTTTATCAAAGGTGTCGAGTTTTTCTTTTAGTTTTTGATTTTGTGTTTCAAGAATCTCAATTTGTTGCAAAAAATGTTTTTTTCTTTTTTGCGTAAGATAAAAAAGAAAAATGCCTATGATGATGATGATAGCCGATATTACAAACAAACCGGATGTGTTTACTTTGGCTGCCACATTTTTGGTGGTTGCGTAAACCGGAATTGTGGCAAGTAGTTCAACAAAAAGCAGATATCGTTTCTTTAGTCTTATCACAGCTTTTTTTTGTTAATTATTGGTTTTAAAGCTACAAACAAATGTTCATTTTTGTTTGTTGCATAGCGTTCAATATTTTGTATGTGTATCAAATCGCTTCGAGGATCAACAATTTTTACTTCAAAACCACAATCTGCAAGCCTTTGGCTATAGTCGGATCCGTAAATCCTAACATGGTCGGATTGTCCGAAATGTTTTTCCCTTTCCTTCGGTGTTTTATAGCGATCGTCTTCATAGGTTTTTTCTAATTTCTGCGAATAGGGTACTTGCAAAATGGCTTTACCGCCAGGTTTTAATACTCTATACAACTCATGCATAGCCGTAACATCATCAGGGATATGTTCGAGTACATGGTTGCACATTATCCAGCAGAAACTGTTATTGGCAAAAGGAAGTTCCAATAAATCAAGCACTTCTATTTTCGAGTTGTAATAAAATCCTTCTTGATATTTTGTTCCAGGATGATAATTGATATTTTTGGCATTTTTAAAAACATCATACAAAGAGGCTTCGGGGGCAATGTGTAATAAAGAGATGCCTTTTTTAAAAAAATCAGTTTCATATTTTAAGTACAGCATTATAAGCCGATCGCGGTCGGTACTTTGGCAATAAGGACAAATGTCGTTGTTTCGCCGTCCGGCACCTACAATTTCCATTTCTTTTATTACTGCCACATCGAAACCTCCCCAAAGCATTGTCCTAAAACTATGGTTGCAAACAGGACATTCGTAACGATGTCCATAATAATAAACCCCTTTCAAACTCAGTAAGATGTGTTTGAGCCGGTGTCCGAACCTGTCGGGAAGATATCGTTTTATTTTTTGAATCAAAACTCAGGTCATTTTCGTGTAATTATTTCACTTTTAACGCCTGTTTTTGTACTAAGTTTCAAAAGATAGTGATTTGCCTGTAATTTCTTTATGTCGAAACGGATAGTGTACAACAAATCCTTAGTACAATTTTGCTGTTTGTGTATAACAATTCTCCCTTCCATACTAACTATTTCGAGGGTTACAAGCAGTTGTTGTTTTGTGGAAAAGGAAACATTCAGATATTGATTTAACGGATTAGGAAAAACTTGTAATTTGTTGATGCCACTATTGTTTTGCTTCTTAATGTCGGCGTAAGGGTCGTGTGTTTCGAAAGCTCCGGCATCGAAAAAAGTGTGGAAAGGTCGCGAACGATTCAAAATATCGAAAGTAACTCCTTGAGAACTCAGGTTTTTTCCGTAATTGACGGCTGGGGATGATGGCTGTAAGTCGAAATTGCCGGTTGCGTAATCAAGAAAACGTACTGCAACGTTAGAAGCATTAAGATAATTGTTTTCGATTTGCACGTTTTCCGGATTCACATTATTGTTAATGTATGCATTGTTGCCAATTAGTGGAAATTGTCCGGGATCAGTAATGAGGTTGTTGATCACCTGTGTTGATGTCATTTCGCTATTTGATATGGTGATACCGAACGATTTGGGTTCTACAATAGTGTTGTTGTAAATTCCAAGAATGGCATTGATATCCGTAACCACTTGCCCCACATAAATGCCGTGTTTGAAATCGTTGGGATTGTTGGGATGATAGTTTTTTCCTGCTCTGACAATCAGGTTGTTAAAGACTTCATGGTTTCCCAGTCCGAGAATGTCGATGCCGTCGCCGTTACCTTCGATAATTCTATTGTTATAGGTTTTGCACTTACTGCCGCCGCCAAGCAAAATTCCCGACATTTGTCCTGATGAGTCGGCTCTTGAGTCGAAACGAATAGTGTTGTCGTAAATGCTACAGTTTTCGTCGGCCGAACTAACCTGTATGCCATCCCAGCCTGTGTTTTCGACAAGATTGTTAAAAATTCTTACGCCGCGAATAACATGTGGAAATACTGTCGTGTCGCAGCCCAAAAGGTGTTGCCCGGTATATTTCGAGCTTCCTATATACAATCCTTCGTCTTGCGTATCGTGGATGTAGCAATCGTGTAACCAAAAGTTGTACATAGTAAATTTGTCGCGAGTCGATGAAAAGTTGTCGCAAGTGGGGTCGGTTTTGGCATAAACACCGGCAATGGCCGTATGTGCTATTTCCATAAAAGCTATTTCCACGTTGGTACTCAAATCGCCTACCGACAAACCGGCGCCACCGCCAACGCGCTGAATTTGAATGCCATATTGAATGCCACTATCTCCATTGCCCAATATACGTATAAAGGAACAATCCGCTATTTTCATTCCGTAATAATGATCGGTATTTATAACTATAGCCCCGTTTTTGTTGATAAAAGTTACCGGACGCTCTGCCGTACCGTGTACATTACGGATGAGTAGATAATCTTTGCTACCGCCGAGCAAACAAACAGTTTCGCCAGGTTGGATAACAATACTTTTTCCATCAATCAATTGTATGTCTGCTGCTATTTCTCTGCTGCAATTTTGTGCATGTATAACCAGTGCGAGCAATAGGAGAAAAATCAAAAAAATGGTGGCTATATTACATTGTTTTTTCATCATCCTCGTTTTGCTCTTTCCCAATTTACTGTTTGCTTTCCTTTCAAATAACGTCTTATTCCCATAAACACAGCATAATTCATAATAAAAAAATAATATGGTATAAATAATATTTTGACACTAATTTTCCGGTTTTCCAAATACCAGCCTGTTAAAGCCATAAAGTAAAACAAAACTTCTCCGTAGAAAAGCAATGTATAAACATTGCTAAAATTATAAAAACCGTAGTTCCATGCGAGTAGCAAATTGAAAATGAATATTAAAGGTAAAGAAAGAGGTGCCACTGTCCAGCGCAAAACTCTGTGCGAAATGTATTGAAAACTTAAAATTCCGTATTTGAATATATTGAGCAAAGGTGTTAGTCTGACGATTGATTGAATTCCTCCGGCGGCAATTCTTATTTTTCGTTTTAGCTCTTCTTTTACATTGGCTGATGCATTTTCGATGGCAAAGGCTTGGGAATCGTACTGAATGGTATAACCTTTCATAGCTATACGTAGTGAAATAATAAAATCGTCGAGAAGGGTATCTTTTTCAACGGCTTCGAACAACTTGGTACGTATAGCAAACAGTTCGCCGGCAGCACCCACTACCGAATATAGTTCGGCATCCCAATTTTTTAGTTTCGACTCGTATTTCCAGTAAATGCCTTCGGTTCCGGCTGCCGTATCTTTTTCTTTATCAAGTATTCGTTTTTCGCCTGATACGCAGCCTACTTTGCGATTGGCAAAAAGATTAACCATCCTTCTTACCGATTCTTTTCCTAACATAGTATTACCGTCGGAAAAAATAACAATGGGCGTTTTTACAAATTGCATTCCGCGATTCATAGCTCCTATTTTACCGCCGCGTGCTGCTTGGTGATATACTTCTATTCCTTTGTCAACATATTTTTTCAGCAAATCGGGAGTGCCGTCGTCCGAACCGTCGGTAATCCATACTTGCCTGATTTTTTTGCTGGGGTATTCCAATCCGAAAGAGTTGTTTACTTTGGCATCGACATAATCTTTTTCGTTGTATGCGGCTACAAACAAGGTAACCTCAGGTTCGTAATTTTCAGTTTCGTATTGTATATTTTTTTTAACAAAAAATCGTTTTAGTTTTACAAGGACAAAAAGTAAAATTCCGTAGCCGAGATAAGCATAAAAAACAAGAAATAACAAAAGCCAAAAAAAAATTTTAATAACCGGCATAGTAGTATTATTTTATGATTTTTCGTGCACCCATATTTAAATTGTCCACTTCAAGAATTTCAAAATGATCGATATTTTGTAAAATTTCCGTAAGTTGTTCTCTTCCGCTATGTACTGATTCCATAACAATTAAGATGTTGGGATAGGTTTGTAGAAATTTTCGTGCACCTTCGAGAACCTGAACTTCCATTCCTTCCACATCAATTTTCATAAAAATACGGTCGGTGAGTTTTATATCAAGTTCGGATATTATTTCATCGAGTGGTACAACTTCGGCCTCCAAAGTTTTTTCCACAAAAGGTTTATAATTGTCGTCGGGTTCGATATCGGCTTTGTGGGATGCTCCGGTATTTGTCAAGTCGAATTTAAAATCGGTTTTATACCTTTTGGCGCCGAGCGCAAAAGGAAACAGCATAATTTTGTTTTCCAAATTGTTTAAAATTACATTAAGGCGTAAGGCTTTAAAATTTGAACTTATCGGCTCGAATGCATAAACTCGCATTCCGTCGTTGGCTGATAAAATTGCATAGGTACCAATATTTGAACCTATGTCGATAAAAACATTATATTCGCTATAATGCGAATAATAAAACTGCTTTACCGGCCATTCGTAAGCATAGTTGGCAAACTGGAAATCAAGTGTGCCTTTTCTAACAATAAAAGTGCCCAAACTGGTTTTAATAAGTTGTGTCCTCGAAGTGGTTCTTTTTGTTAAAAGATACTTCAAGGAGGTGAATATATATCTGAATTCCTTATACTTGACAAAGTCTTTGAAGTATCTTAAAAAAGTAATAATTTTATGCATAATATACAAATTAAGTACGAAGTAGATAGCTATTTTTTATCTAATTTTTTTTAACTTTTTCCCAGTTTTTTGTTTTCGTATTGTATTGCTTTAGCAATCTACCCGGATTTCCACCTACGATAGAATAAGGTGGCACATTTTTTATTACCACACAACCCGCAGCCACTACGGAATGTTTTCCAACGGTAACGCCTGCAGTAATTACTGCGTTTGCGCCGACCCAAACGTCATCTTCAATAATAATGGGCTTGGTTTGAATTGGTTGCAGACTTGGCGGAGTGTCGATGTCTTCGTAGCCATGATTAAGCCCTGATAAAACCACGTTTTGTGCAAACATCACATCATTGCCGATGCTGACCGGCCCTATCAATACGTTTCCTATGCCGATACGCGTACGGTCGCCGATAACGACATCGCCCACTCCATTGTTTATTGTGGCAAAATCTTCAACGGTAGAGTCGTTTCCTAACACAAAATTGTTGAATGGCAACACATCCATTCGTGTACGCCGTCTCACGAGCGAATGTTTTCCTTTTTTGTGTTTCAGTGGATTAACAAACCATTTTACCCACAAACGCGGACGTGCTTGATTGTGAGGTATTAGCATCCACAAAGCAAACATTTTTAGCTTAGGGTTTGATTTTATTTTTTCAATAAGTGCCATTTTCTTTATTTCTTTCTATTTTTTCTATTTTTTCATATATAGCCTCTACATTGGCTTCCCAAGTATGGCTACGTGCGAGTTTTTCGCGTTCTATTTCTTTTTCAATCGTATTTTCTTTTAAGGCTTTTTCTACGAGTTCGAGATATTCTTCTTTGTTGGCGGCAAGGTATACGTAATCGGCAAACACACCCATAGCTTTGGTTTTAGTAGCTACCGTCGGTTTGCCCATAGCGAGATACTCGTCGATTTTGCGTGGATAATTACCAATAGTTACCTCATTGAGTTTCTGTGGGTTGAGTGCCACATCGAAGGCGTAAAGGTAAGCCGGCAGTTCTTCCATTTTTTTTCTACCGAGAAAATAAACATTGTTGAGTTTGTGGAGTTGGCTTGCCTTAAATTCGTCGTCTTCGGGTCCTACAAGCACAATCGACCAACCGGGGCGGTTGGTGGCAAGATGAAGTAACACGTCAATATCAAGCCGAAGAGTGTAAAGAACGCCGATATATCCTATAATTGGCTTTTTGATGTTTTGTATATCGTCGGGAACTTTTACAATAAGTTTTTTATCGAACAGGCTCACGTCGCAACCTTGTCCTACATAAAACGAGTTCGGATTAAACCGGCTGGCTAACTCGGCAAGATAGGTTGAATTGGCAACAATCAAATCAACTTTTTTCATCAATGCAGCTTCGACACGTATGCCTTGTGTTTTCCAGTAGTCAACAGCAATCATATTGTCGCGAGTATAATATATGTGGGTTTTGGCAGCAATCATTTCTTTCAGATAAAAGCTACGGAACATGTCGGTATCGTTAAAAATAATAATATCCTTGAAATTCAAATCTCGAACTGCTTTGTTAATTTCTTTTGCAAAACGTTTATTGTTGACTTTGTTTAAGATGTCGAACAACCAATTAAAAGGTAATTGATTGATAGATTCGAGAATTGTGAGTGGGAAAAAACTCCAAAGGTTATCGTTTATTTTTTTTAGATTCGATTCTTTGTTTTTGAGCATCCGCAGACGTTTTAGAATGAGTGGATCTTTTTTTTCTCTATAAATCGTTAATCTGTCAAGGGGATAATTTACATACAAAACCCTGTTGTTATTCGAAAATTCGAGGGCGAGATTAATTACGTTGCTTCCGATTCGGCTATCGAGAGCAGCAAGTCCAACCATTATAATGTCTCTGTTTTTTATCATAGCTACTCAACTTTTATTATTTATAGTGTTTTTCATAAACATCTTGATAAAGTTTCAGAACATCTTTGGCCATATTGCTCCACGAGAATTTTTCGGCTTGTTTCAATCCTTTATTAATCAGTTCATTTCTGCGGTTTTTATTTTTTAATAGCAATTCTATTCCGGCAGAAATTTCTTCGGGTTTAAAAGGATTGATAATGTAGGCTGCATTTCCCGAAACTTCTGGCATTGATGAAGTGTTGGACGTGATAACCGGCACTCCGCAGCGCATAGCTTCGAGCATAGGTATGCCGAAACTTTCGCGTAACGAGGGATAAAGAAAAATTTGGCAAAGATTGTAAATAGCAGGCAGATCGGTGTTGATAACGTAGCCTGTTAATACAATTCGGTTTATCAGTTCTTTATCGTCGATTTGTGAAAGTAGCTTGTTGAGGGCATTTTTTTCGTAATCAAGCATTACGAGATAAAGGCTGTCGTCGCCTGATTTTTTGCGGTAATCAGAAAAAGCTTTGAGCACGCCAAAGGTGTTTTTTTTAGGATCGGTATTACCCAAAAAGAAAAGAAAACGGTGGGGAAGATGGTAGTGGTTTTTCACACGTTCGAGTTCGTTTTTGTCGTCAATTGGCCTAAAGTGGTTGCTTACACCGTTATAAACCGCAACAAGTCTGTTGTTGTCGGGCGAAAAGCCAAAAAATTCATTGATACGGTTTCGTTCAAATTTGGAAACAGTAATAATTTTATCGCTAATTTTCACTACTCTCGGTACAACCCACCGGCGGTACATATTACCTGATTTTTGATACCAAGTTCCTCCTTTTTTAAAAATGCTAATACTTTCGAGGTATATGATGTCGTGAAGAGTAACAATTAGCGGAAGGCCGGGTTTTACCGGCGCAGTATTGCTTGTACAGTGCAAAATATGGCATCCTTCTTTTCTCGCTGCACGTGGTAGAGCATATTGTTCCCAAGTAGGGTAGGGGCCACCGCCAAGTTCAACAACTTTAAAATTAGCTGTATTGTTAAAAACTTTATTGTCTTCATCGGGTTTAACAAAAATAACGTATTCGTTTTCGCCATCAATTTCTTGTAGTTCGTTGATGAGTTCAAGGGCAACCATATCCATACCGTGTTTTTTTTTACGGAAAAGTCTTTGTCCTTCAATACCTATTTTCATGGTTTTTTGGTTTTATAAATTTTATGATGTTTTATCTGAAAAGCATTGTAAGTGTGTTTCGTATGTAAAAATTCCTTATTACTTCCCCTAATTTTCAACAAAGATAAAAACATCAGAAAAAATCCATATGGTAAACGTGTAATAGCGAGTAAAGTTCTATAATTGTAAAAATATTTCGGAATGGAAAACAAAAACACCATTATAATGGTAACAAAAGCAGCAAGCCAAGCGTAAAAGTGCATCGTTTCTGGCCAAAAAAACGAAATTAGCGTAAAAAGAAACAAAAGACCCAACAACATTATCCGGGCAGGCAAAAGGTATTGCATTGCTTTGTTGAAATAGTCGATGTTTCCGCTTAATATAAAATCTTTGGATGCCGGTAAAAAACTTTTCCCGAAATAGTGTAATTGAGCTGACAGCCAGCGTCGTCGTTGTTTGGCAAACACTTTGGCATTAGGAACTTTCTCGTCGTATACATAAGCATCGGGTAAATAGTCTATTTTCATCCGGTTTTTCAGCATCACTACCTCTATTTCCTTATCGAAACCTCCCACGACTTCTACTTTTTTCATCATTTCTTTAAAAAACTTATAATCGAAAGCCATTGCCGACCCAATTAAAGCTGATGATAACCCAAATACTTGATGTGCTTTTCTAAATATATGGTTGTTTATTTCTTCACTAACGGCATCAAGGATTGCAAAATGGGTATCAAGGTTTTTGGCAATACGATGACCTTGAACGGCCATTCGTCCACGGGCAAAATCGGAATTGATAAGACTTAAAAAATTGGGTGCCATAACATTGTCGGCATCCAAAACCACGGCAATATTATAATTGTTGTTAAGTTGCGATAGAGCCGCATTTAGTGTCCGTGATTTGGTACTAACTTTTAAATCAACTTTATAAACAATAACATTAAGCTGTTTTAATTTTTCTATGGTTTCCGACCGAAAGCCGTCGGCAATGATTATTACGTCGTAATTTTCGATGCCATAGTCTTGTTTCAATGCTTGTCGTGCTACATCAACAATAACGGCGTCTTCGCGGTAGCCGGGAATGAGTACGGCGATTTTCCGTTTTTTTTGAACGGGAATAACATTTTTTTTGAGCGGAAATAGTCCGGCAAAAGCAAAGATAAACAGATAGATAGTAGAAATAGTAAGGTATCCATAAAACAGCCAAAAAACAATATGTAAGAAAGTAGTAATCATCAGTTATAACATTGGATTTTCGTGAATTTCTTTGGAAAACAAATGAGTAATATGCCAGCCTAATGCGCGATAATATGCAAGAAAAAAGGTTATTTTTCCTCTCAACAGAAATTTCAAGGCGTTTTTAGGGATGGCAACAAAAAGCTGATACGTCAAGCCGAGGTAGAACTTTTTTCCTTGGATGTTGCGACGCATAAAAACTATACGATTGCGGTTTTGATAATATATTTTCAATGAACTTATCTTACCGGTAGAAATTGATTCCTTATGAAGCACATAACTGCTTCCAATATAATAAATTTTATAGCCTGTTTTTGTTATTCGGGCGCACCAGTCGGCTTCTTCGTAGTACAAAAAAAAGATATACGACATTAGCCCTATTTCTTTCACTACATGCATAGGTACCATCATAGCAGCTCCGTGTGCATATGCTGTTTCGCTATCGTTGTTGTATTGGCCTTTGTCTTTTTCCCGGTAACCGATGGCAAAATTGCGCATTGTAATATGGTTGATGGGTGTATATCCGGCATATTGGATGGTGTCTGGCTGATAATAAAATTTTATCCTTGGACTAACCGCTCCGATACCGGGATTTTTCTCAAGCTTGTTAACGAGAGGCTCCATAAAATCGTACGGAACTTCAATATCGTTGTTGAGTAATAGAATATAGTCTCCTCTCGCTCGCATCAAACCGTAGTTATTTCCAGCTGCAAAACCATAATTGATAGGATTTTGTATAAATACGATACTATGATAACGTTTTTTTATGATTGTAGGGTCGTCTTTGGTAGAATTGTTGTCTACAACAATTATTTCGAAGTTGGGATACGTAATTTTGTTGAGCGATTCGATTAGAGCACAAGTTACTTCCGACTGGTTGTAGTTAACCGTAATGATGGAGACCAAAGGAAAATGTTTGCGCTTTGTAGCCATTATATAAATTGTTAGTTATGTTTAATATCTTCAATATGTGAATGTTCGGTGTGAATAAATTTATTGGTTGCTCCTTTAACTTTAAACAGGCTGATAAACATTAATACAAAACCATAAGGAACCGATAATAATGCGTTGAAAGTATTTTTGTTGTAGAATTTTCGGGGGATAGAAAAAATCAGTGCAAGATTGGTGATGATAAACAAAGTGAACCAAGCATAAAAATCAGGAGCAAAAAAAGACTTTAACATATAATTTCCCAAATAAAAGATTAAACCTTCAACAAAAGCAATAATAAAAAGAATACCTGTAAGTAATATCCTCGGTGGTAGAACCATCTGCAATACCTTATCGAAGTAGTCGAAATTTCCGTTGGTAAAAAGTTGCACCGTACCATCAACAAAATGCGAACGAAAATAGTATAGTTGGGCGGCAATCCAGCGTCGGCGTTGATTGATAAACACATCAGCTTTTTGTGTTTTTTCGTCGAAAATCAAAGCATCGTGTACGTACTCAATGGTATAGCCTTGCCGAATGATTTTAAGTTCCACTTCTTTGTCTTCGCCAACAGAATCAATGGTAGCCATAGTTTTTTTAAACAAACTATAATCAATTCCCATACCCGAACCTATTAGTGCCGAGGAAATTCTCAATACTCGATGTCCTTTTCTGAAAATATGGTTATTGATTTCTTCGCTAATTGCATCAAGGATGGCAAATTTTGCATTTAGATTTTTTGCTGTGCGGTGTCCTTGAACGGCATGGAAGCCATATTCGAAAGCGGCATTTATTTTGCTTAAAACATCGGGTTGCATAATGTTGTCGGCGTCAAGAATAAAAGCCACATCGTAATCGTCGCCGATTATTTCCATACATCTGTTTAGTGCTTTCGATTTTTTACTCACTTCAAAATCCACTTCTACAACTCTAACAGAAAGTTTGTGTAAAGCCGCAAGTGTTTTAGATTTGAAAGAGTCGGCAATAACAACTACTTCATACCGGTCGTTAGGATATTTTTGTTTGGCAGCTTCCTTGGCTACGTTTACAATAACGGCATCTTCTTTATATCCCGGAATTAAAACGGCAAATTTCCTGTATGTCGATATTTGTTCTACTTGTTTTTGTTTGTAGAAGAGTCCTGCCGATGCATATACGAAAATATAAAGCGTAGCTACTGTAAAATAAGCAAAAACAATATATTCTATAACGATGAATATCAGTTTGACAAATTCCATAATCTTACTTTTTTGAGATTAATTTGGGGAGACCTAAAATGTTTTTGTGATGTGTCCAGTTCCACCATAAGGCTCTCCAATAGGCGAGCATCAGTTCGGGGCGTTTCTTTTTCAATAAAAGTTCGAGGCTGATTTTTGGTGCCGAAATCAAGTATAAATAACACAAACTCAATAATTTGTTGATCCCTTTGTTGTTTCTTCTTGCATAAAGGATACGACCTCTATGCAAATAAAAAATTTGAAACGGGCTATCTTTTATCGTCGATATCGACTCTTTGTGATATACCAGCGATTTTCCCTGATAATAAATTTTATATCCTGCTTTTTTAATGTGTTCGGCCCAGTCGTGTTCTTCGTAATACAAAAAGAAAACTTCCGTCATCATTCCAACTTTTTCAACAACTTGCATAGAAACAAGCATAGCTGCGCCGAAAATTGAGCCTGTTTCGCAGGTTACATCGTATTGTCCGGTATCTTTTTCACCAAAGCCGAGAGCAAAGTTTCGGATAGTGATAGGATTAATAGGCGTAAATCCGCCAAATTGTAGAGTGTGAGGAGTATAAAAATAATGTATTTTCGGACTTACCATTGCTATTTTCGAGTTGCTTTCGAGAACTTCTACAAGCGGCTCAAGAAAACCTTTATCCACTTCGGTGTCATTGTTGATAAACAGAACATATTTTCCTTTGCAATAGGGCAATGCGGCATTATTTCCTCCTGCGAAACCAAGATTTTTTTCTGTTTTTATCAAATGGATAGAAGGGTGTTTTTTTTTAATAACATCTGGTGTGTCGTTGGGTGAAGCGTTGTCAACAACAAAAATTTCGGTATGGGGGTAAGTAATTTTAGCAAAAGAGCTGAGAAATTCACAAGTTACGGCAGATTGGTTGTAATTAATCGTTACAACCGAAACAAAAGGAAGTGATTTATCCATAACAAAACTGTTTTAATCTCTCAAATTCAAAGCCCATGGCGAAATACCTTGTTTTAGTCTTTCAACATATTCACGATCAAGCTGTTGGGCAGCAAAAATAAATACCCAACTCAGATACAAAAGAATACCGGTAGGCATTTGTCCGAGCACACCATTCCCATAGGCTGCACCGAAAATGCCGGCGAAGCCACCGAGCAAAGCTCCGAGAATACTACTTAGTTCCTTATTCTTCACCCTTGCCATAATAAGGTAAAAGCCTTTGAACATAATATACATTAAAATAAAAACGTGTAGTATTAATCCGACACGTCCTTGTTCTGCCCAGATTTGAACATACCAACTGTCGGTAGCTACATTGGCCAGAAAACCCTGTGGCGAAAATCGTTGTCCCCAATTACCTGCCGACCCAATACCACCGCCAAAAGGCTTATTGGCAAGATATGATTTTAAAATTGCCCTGTTTTTTAAACGTACCTGATAGGATGCATCGTTTTGTGGGCGAAAAGCGGTACGCATACGCGCTATTGTATAGGTACCTTCGCCGATATAAGTTTTCGCGAAAAAAACATAAACAATTGATAGCAATATAACACCGATTAAAATTACTTTAAAACGTTTTGATAAAATAAGAAAAGTAGCGCCACCAAGCATAGGTACTATCATGGCTCCCCGCGTACCCGAAATCATCATTCCCCATAAAGACATAAACCCGACAAAATAAAAAAATAGTTTATTCCACTTTCCTTTAATTACCGGAGCTACTCCTAGGAACACAACGCCGGCAGCCCCCTGTGCAGCTCCAAATTGTCCCGCATCACTAAAAAAAGAAAAAATACGCAATTTTCCGTTGATAACGTGTGTAACATAGCCAACCGTGTTCAACCAGTATTGTTCGGCAGGGTCGAGGCCAATATATTCTTGTTGTAATCCTTTTAGAGTAGCGAGTAACGAAAAAATTGCCCAGATTAATAAAAAAACATACAAATGTCGAAGTCTGGCAAAAATCAATAATCCGATAATTACCACAAGTAGCGGATACAGAGACATCCCTCGCATAGCATAAAACCAAGCAGTACGACTTAGTGCCAATGGGTTGAAGAGTTCCATAATGGAATAGGCAAACCAGATAATCATTAAGTAAACTAAGTCGCGATTAAGTTGCTTAAAATTAATCCTGTCGTAAAAATTTCTAAAAAAAATGGCAATGATAGTTAATACCAAAAAACCATCAATGCTCAAGCCGAACGGAACATTTCTAATATAGCGTGTTAAACCGATAGCTATAAATGCCAAAACAACAATAGTATAAACTCCAAGGGTAGGGTGATTAAAAAGACGATTCAGGTATATGATAAGAGGTGTGAGAAGCAAAATAGCAAGAGAAACCTTTACACCTCCTTTTGCAATAGCATAGGCCACGACAATGGTAGCAACAAAAATTAGTGCAATCACCAGTGGATGTTGAAGTTTGTTTGCTCCTGTTTTTTCTTTTAACGATTCCAGCATCTTTTACTAAAATGAAGTATAAAAATAATTAAAACATCAATGTCTCATTTTCAAGATTGCATCAATAAAGAATGCCATTCCAGAGGTTAAAATCTTTCTATAATGTAGATTTAACTCTTTATTTAAAAAATGAAAACCTACAAAGATACCAATTAGTGTGAATAAGATAGTTACCCAAGCCACACTTTCCAAAACATTGATGGTTGTAAAGGTTTTGGTAATCGTACCGATTAGTGTTGCATTGGTAAACCCATTGAAAATCAATGTAGTTATTACAATTAAAATACTGATATAATAAAACCCGAATACCATAATTGAGTCGCCTATAATATTGGCAAGGGTCATATAAACCACTTTTATAAAATTTTGTTTGGGCATATTTACGCTATCAAGGGTTACTCCGACAAACCTGTCGATAGGAAGAAACAAACCGTATAAGCAAAATATTCTGAATATTGTAGCCGTTGATTCATAATCTTTTCCTCCGAGAATATACACGAGGTCTTTGGCATAAACAAATGAAAACAACATCAGCGGAACCATCAGAAGGGTTAGTCCGCCTGCATTGCGATAAAAAATACGTTTTACCTCTTCTTTTTTTCCTTCGATACTGGCTTTCGACATACCCGGAAAAGCTGTCATAGCAAAACTCCGAAGTGGAATTTCAATAATCTCAGTCAATTTTAGAGGAATACTATAAAGCGCAACGCCTGTTGTTCCGAGAAAAGGACTAAGACCTATAATAAAGGTGTCGGCGCTTTTCAAAAGATTGCTTCCAATTAATGTGCCTGTGGTATATTTGCCGAAATTGAGAATCAATTTATTAGTTTTTCTTTTGGCTTTGAAGAAATATTTTATACCGTCCCAATTGTATAGTGAGGCGAAAATAGAAGTTATTATATTGGTGATAAGGTAGGCATAAACAATTATTAACAAACCCGAACCTATGAAAAAATAATTTATTAGAAGATAAATCATAAACAAACCTACATTAATTACCCGCAAATAAAGTATATAATCGAAACGCATACGAGCTTGTAATACCGATTGTGCATTGTTAAACGGTAGGGTAATGATAGCTAGGACAGGAAACCAAGTGAAAAAAAGCGAAAAGCCCGAGGATTTAATAGACAGGGGAAAAAGATAACTTGCCGTAAGAACAATGACGATTGTCGCAAAGGTACTTATCGTACCAATAACGTAATTGGAGCCAATGAGTTCTTTTGCTGTGGCTTTGTCGGCTGCGGACAAAAACCTTACAATAGCCGTACGGGTTATGCCAAAGCGAAACATATCAATAAAATTGGCTGTGGTGATTAACAATACCCATTCACCAAAATCGTTTGTGGGCAGACTTCTAACGAGAATAATAAAGCTAAAAAAACCAAATACTGCTACCAAGCCGTTATTGGCAAGAGAGAGGAAGTTCTTATTCTTAATTATTTTAACGAGAACATTTGTCACTTTTTATACTTCTTTCTTAACCACAATTTTATACTTTGCGGGATAGCTAATTATGTATTTTATTTTCTTCAAAAAATTTGTGCGCTTTTTAGGAATTTCCGTAATGATTTCATCAAGAGAATAAGTTTCAACACGATTTAAAACAACCATCGGTTCTACGTCGGTTGCTTGTTTATATGCTTCAAGGGCAACTTTATCGGCTTTCGTAATTTTTTGTGTAGCTTTAATTATAAATAGTGCCATATGTACTTCGCTCAACAGATGCAAAGGATAAGAGTTATAGATAATGGAAGGTATTTCAAAGAAAATAAAATCATACGGAGAATTTACTTTCCTAAGAAAATGCTTGTCAATTAACTGACTAATATCTTTCACATCAATAAAATTATTTTTTATAGAATATGAATATGAATAATTATAGTCTTCATCTATAACCTCTTCGTTTTCTTTTTTGTAATTTAAATACAGGATTTTGTCGCCGATAGTTCTAAGACGGTTGATTATTTTTTGGGTTAAGAGCGTTTTTCCAGTTTGATTTTGAGTACTGAAAACCAATATTAAGTAAGGTTTTTCCGGTTTATCCTTAAGCTTTGAAAGGTATAGTTTAATGCTTTGTATGGTTATGTCGACCAGTCTGTTACTAATAGAGGCAAGGGTTAAGGCCTGTCCTTTCGATTCGAGTGCAGGATAAGCTCCGGCGAGTTTCATACCTGTTTGTTCCACAACACGACTCGGATTTTTTATTGAAGTATCGAAATATTCTAATACAACAATTATGAAGGCAATAATGATAAAACCGGCAAGGAAAGCTGCAATTACCATAATCTTTGCTTTGGACGGATTAGCTTGAATGGGAAAGTAAGGCGGATCAACAATTTTTATATTCGTTGACATCTCAAGGTTTTGCTGCTTCATTTTGGCATTGTTCAAACTTTTAAGCAATTCGAGATAAGTCTGTTCGGCCACTTTTATCTCGCGTTCTATACGGGTAAGCATAGCCCCGAGAGGAGCATACTTTTGATAAGTACGGGTAAACTCAATTTTCCTTCGTGATAAAACATTAAGTGATGCTTTGGCTTCAACATAATCTATCGTATTCTTCAACCATGCGTCAAGCAAGTTTTTTATTGGTACCCCTTGAGTGGAATGACCGTATAAATATAATTGATCGACATAAAGTTTAATTTCGCTTCTCAAATATTTTTGTCTCCTTTTCAGTTTGCTAAGGTCTTTGGCAACACGGTTGTTGTAGTTAGATGCGAGTTGGTTGATAAGTAATAGTTCCGAAACTTTAGCGAGTTCTTTTTTCCGTTGGTGAATTAAGTCGCTTTTGAGATAAATAGAGTCGCGAGCTGTCATCTTGGATTCTATTGCCTGTAAAGAGGCCGAAGCAGATGAAAGCTTTATTTGTTGATTCTGATAATAAACATCCAAACCTTCCTTTTGGGCTGCAATGGCTTTGCTTTGCTCGTAATAGTTGATAATATTGTTTTTTTCGTTAAATTTTAGTAATCTGTCTTCGGCTTCTTGTAAGCGTTTGTCTGCCGAATCAACTTGTGATTCGAAATATTTTGCCACAAGATCGGTTTCATTTACACGAAGTAATTTGTAATTTTTCATGAAAACGGTAGAAAGAATTTTTAATGTTTGCTGGCAAACTCCCGGATCGTCCGAGGTAAAGGTTAGTTTTACAAGGTCGCTATTAGTAATTCTATAAATTTGTACACGACTAATGGCCAATATACTGTAATGCCTGCTTTGACCATAATGCAACAAGCCATAAATAAAATTTGTGTCGCTTGATGCATAAAAATTTTGTAGGTTTCTTACTGTCTTTTCATAGTCTGATTTTTTTATTCCCGGTGGAAGTATAGGATCTTTAACAAAAACACCACCTTCGGTAGCTAAAGAAGGAAAAAGGGTATAGCTATTCGATTTAGTTTTCGGAATTTGTGGCAATTCACTGGAAAAATTTTGTGACACTTGTTTCACAGCAAGGTCGTACGAATTGTTATTTCTCAAATTACCCGAACTAATGATTATCCGTTGCCCCGCATTTAACGAGCGATTATTCAAGTTGTTCAACTCTCGAAGTTTACTGATGTTCACTCCATATCGCTTGGCAATGGAATAAAGGGTTTCGCCTGGTTTAACCGTATGGTATTTAAATGATGTTGCTTTTGACGATGACCCGTTGATACGTACGGTTTGGCCGGCACTTAATGTCTCCTCATCACTCATACCGTTCATTTGCAGTAGTTCGCCTCTCGAAAGCCCGTAACGTGAAGCTATTGAACTTACCGATTCTCCCGGCAATACGGTATGGTAATTGTTAGAGGCGTTATCAGGCTTTGAAATGAGCGCTTCTTCTTTTGAGATGTCATTATTCAAACTTCTCTTTTTCTTATCATTACCGGCGGCCCCTCGTTGGTATGTTTGTGCTAACTCTCTGATGGCTTTGTTTTTCTTTTTGCTGATTTCCCTTTCAAGCGATTTAATCTCCTTTTCAAGATGATGGATTTGCTCTTCTTTTTTGCGCTGAACACCCGATTTGCCGTTTTTAACAACAAAGTCTTTTATCCGTTTGGGTATTTCACGTTGAAGTTTTTTGTAATTTTCGTTTGAAATATATTGTTTGTTAAACCCTTCAAGAGATAAATCTTGTGCTAAAAGACGAAGTGCAGTTTCTACAATGGTTTGACGTGAATTTAAAAGGTTAATCATATTGTCGAACTGTGCACTTGTACTGAAAAAATCTGTCGGACGCTGTGATGTTGATTCAATGGAATAACCTGTAGTGATACCGGTGTATATGATTGCTTCCGATTGGTAAACCTTTTCCTTATTTCTCGTGAAATAATAAACTAATATTGAAAGAAACAACGGTATTGTAAGCAACAAAACAATGTTTCTTTTAAAAAGTCTTATGAAATATAGTAAATCCATTCAGATTAGGTTTTATTATTAACGCATAATGTTTATCAGGTTAAACTTCATTCCTGTTGTAACTTCAAGTAATTGATAATTTTTATTGAATTCCGCAATGGCTTGCTCAAGATCAACTGCTCCCCTAACTTGATATTCTTTAAGACGAGTATATTCGGCAGTGGAAATTTCACCATTTAGAAATTCGTTCTGTGCCATTTGCATTTGTAACATAGTAAAATTCTGATAATCAATATAAATTTTAATGTAATGCTGATATTGTTGAAGATCGTTATAAATTGTAATCACCTCTTTTTCCAAATAGCGCTTATTGATTTCTTTTTGTGCTAATGATAATTCTTGCCACTTTTTTTGTTTGTTGATTTTATTACGCGTATCAAAAAGAGTAAGCAATGGGAAACGCATATATAAACCAATGGCATAATTGTCGCGAATAGATTGAGTTAAATAAAACCTGTCTTTTCGAGATTGCTCATCTTTGTCCCAATAGTTCCATTTCCCTATATTCACATCAAAGTTAACACTAAAATACTCAAGCCATGCTCTTTGTTCGGTTAGCTGTTCGTAATAATAATAATCACGCTTCAAATTTTGATACATTATAGAAGGCGAATTGTAGATAGCTGAATCAATGAGTACTTGTAATGGGGGCAATCGTTCGGTAATGTTATCAGTAAGCGGATTGAAAAACCTCGAACTATCAACTTGCCTTTGAACCTGGGCTTCTGTTTTTGCTGAAACTGTCAGTAAAAAAAAGGCAAAACTAATTAATTTAATTACTGATTTATAATATCTCTTGCTCATCGTTTATTCGCTATTTTTGTCTTTCCAATATTTGGTGAAAAGTAAAAAATTATTTTTTCGCTTTTATTCTCTTGTAAAATAGTTATTAATAATTTTTTAACAACACATATTCATACGTTTTCTTTTTGAAACAATGCAGGTATGGTCCTTAATATCAGCTTAATATCTTCCCAAAAGGAATAATTTTGCGCATAGTAATTATCCAATCTCTTCCGTTCTTCTTCCGACATTACTCCTCCTTTGCCTCTCAATTCCACCTGCCACAGACCTGTAATACCTGCTGGACCAAGAAAACGTGCACTCCAATCGTCGGAAGTTAACAACTCGGCTTCGTATAATGGCAAGGGTCTGTTTCCAACAATCGACATATCGCCTTTTAATACATTAATGAGTTGTGGTAGTTCGTCGATACTTGTGTTTCGTATAATTTTTCCCACCTTCGTAATGCGTGGATCATCTTTGATTTTAATAAAAGTGAAGTTATCTTTTTTCTTTAATTTCTTAAACCAATATTCGCAAATTTTTTGCCCGCCAATATATAAAAGAGGTGAACAATATTGTTTTTCGGATAATTTACTACAACGTGGACAGGGTGGAAATTCAACGTCTTTTTTTGTTTCTTCCACCTTGCTATTAGCATACTGATTCATATGCCTAAGTTCTTTAAGTTTGGCATCGGCTCCGGTGTACATTGAGCGGAATTTTAAAAAGTCGAAAATGCCGTATCCTGTCCCAACCCGTCTCGACTTATAGATAAGCGGGCCTTTCGATTCGAGACGAATAGCAATAGCCGCAATAATTAATAAAGGGGATAGAATAAAAAGAGCAGTGGCCGAAACCAATATATCGAAGAGCCTTTTAATAAGAGGTATTTTATATTCCTGCCGCAGTTCCGACTCAATAGATTTTTCAGATAGTTCGGTTAAATAATATTTTAAAAATAGTATTCTTGATTCAAGATCATCGTTGTCAACCCGTAATTCATAGTAATCGTCAACAATTCCTTTTATTTTAAATATTTCTTGTTTCTCCTTATCGTTTTTTTCAGAGGAAACCATAATAAAGGGTATTTTCAAAAATTCTTTTTTCCCTTTTATCAGTTTTGCCAGCTCGTGGCCGTTGATACCAGGCAAACGCACATCGCTGATAACAGCATCCACAGTACCCTCTTTGTTAAGAAAATCCATAGCTTTTAAGCCGTTTTCTCTTTGCTCAACCGAAAACTTTTTGTGTTGACGTAACTCTCCAAAAAACTCGTCATTATTGCCAACATACAAAATTCTTAAAATGCTTTGATTCGAATTTTCCATATATTACTTACCGATTCGTTTTAAAATATTATTGATACGGATTGACAATTCCTCGGGATTAAAAGGTTTAACAATATAGTCGTCAGCGCCCATTTTCAGACATTTTACCCGTTCCTGACTACTTTCGATGCCCGAGAGCATAATTACCGGAATATGCTTGAAGAAACCACTGGCCCGTACATTTTTAAGAAAATTATAACCGTCAATGTTGGGCATTTGTAAATCGGCAACAATCAAATCGGGCATCACTCCTTCTTCGAGATACTTTAGTCCTTCCTGCCCGTCTTTCTTTGTAACTACTTCATACTCTTTCCCAAGAAAGTTTTCCAACAGCAGCCTGATGCTTAATTCGTCATCTATTACAAGGATTTTCTTTTTCATAAATTATAATTTGCACATAATTATTAACTCTATTTTTCATATTTCAAAACAAAAATAGTGAATATATTACTATATATAAGACTTTTCAATGAAGTTATTTACATAAAAAAGTTAATAAGTATTTTTTTGTTCTTACCCACTCCTTTTTTCAATCCCCGTATGATTTGCTTTTTTTCGGATTAGAAAAACGGCCGGTATAGAACCCAAGGATAGAAACGCTGATAATTTATACGTTAAATCCAATCCTAAAAGATCACCCAAAAAACCGGTAGCTAATACTGCCAATGCTCCCGTAATAAAATTGATTGTAGTAAAACTTGCATTCATTAGTGCCGGTTGATTCGAGCCTTGTTCCTGAACGAGCGCCAGTAATATAGGGGTGCTCGAATAAAGCACAACACCAAGCAAAAGTAAAACAAAAAACTGCAGTGTTGTTCCCACATTTATAAACAAAAACATCAATATTGGCGACACGATTGCAACGCTTAATAATGTATTGAATCTTCCCCATTTATCGGAAATACTACCACCGATAAAGCTACCGAAAGCCCCGGCTATTTGCAAAATCGAAAGCGAAACGGCTCCTATAAACAGGTTATTGCCTTTTTGCCCCATGTACACCGGTAGAAATGTTGATAGAGACGATTTCATTACTGCTCTGAAAACTAAAAACAGCGTGACTATAGCAAAAAAGCCTGAATATTTTTTTAAGGTCAATTGCCATTTGAATTCTTTATCATCGTTAATGGCAAGTTTTTCGAACGGTTTTTTTTCTATCACCAATGAAAGAATAAAAGTAGCGACGAATGCCGGTAGAATCAAACGCCATATACCTTCGAGTCCCCACAACGAAACAGCTCCTACAACGAGCAATGGGCCTAACATACGCGCTGTTTCGCCACCAAGCATATAATAACTCATGCCTTTACCGATTCTACTTCCCGAATATTCTTTAATCATTACCGGAGCAGGTACGTGAAATATTGCCGAACTAATGCCAATAGTAAATAGAAATATTCCGAGAATAACAATATTGGGGGCCATTCCCATCATACTTCCTCCAAAAGCCGTTAGTAAAGGTGCACTTAAAATAATTATCCGCCATGGTAAACGGTGGGCAAATACCCCTACAATAATACTAAATAACGAAGGCAAACGCTGAATAAGGCTAAGCACGCTTGCTGCCGATAAACTAATGCCGAATTTTTCGATTAATAACGGAAGCAAAGGTGGCAAAAACGACGAGTAAATATCATGTACAAAATGTGCCGACGAAATACTTAGTACACGTAACGGTTGGTATTGCTTGTTCACCGACCCGCAGTTTTAATGTTTGTCAAGAAAACGGGAAGGTTCTCCCAGCGAAATGGTTTGTTTAAAAAACCATCCATTCCCGCTTCTATACATTTATTTTTACTATTGTTGTCGGCGTTGGCTGTAAGTGCAATAATCAGAGGAGATTTGGTATTTCCCATATATTTTTTGAGCCGGTTGATTTGTTTTGTGGCTTTTATCCCATCCATTACCGGCATCTGTATATCCATCAAAACCAAATCGTAATCAATATTCTTGCATTTCTCAATTGCTTCCTTGCCATCAGAAGCTACGTCAACCGAAAGCCCATGCTGTTGTAGTATCTTATAAGTTAACTTTTGGTTAATCAGGTTATCTTCAACTACTAACACTTTATTTATTATATTGTTACGCTCTTTATTGTCGATAGGTTTGCAGGGAATTTGTATTTTGAAACCATGTCTATTACTTCCATTGTAATTTGTCAAAATCCGACCACCTGCTTTTTTAACTATTTTTTCAGCATATCGAAATACTAAGTCGTTATTCTTGCGATTTGTACTGTTTTCAATTCCCCCGATATTAATAATAATTTCGAGTAGGGATGGATTGTCCCTACTTTCACGAAAATCCATCAAAAACTCTATGCCTCCGTTTTCAGTGCGTTTTATGATGTCTTGTAGTAAAATTTCAAGTATTTGCAAAATGCCAAAATAATCACCTTTGACAGTCAGTGGAACATTATCGGTGATAGTGGCTTTGAAAAACAGGTATTTTGCTTTTTCCTGTTCTTTAAACCTTTTGGTAACTTCTTCGAGAAGAGAGTAAGGACTAAAACCTGTTTCATCCGATGTTGTGGTAAAATTACTATTCTGCACATCAAGAAGAATATCAATTAAGTTTAAAAGTTGTTCACCCGAATTTTCAATAATATTTACCAAATGTAAGGCTTCATCGTTTATATTTTGGCTTTTTAACAAATTGACAGCACTAAGAAGCGCATTCAAGGGCGTTTTAAATTCGTGACCAAGATTAGATAAAAATATGCTCCTGTTGTCACCGCTTAGAGTGAAATCCTTGTTTTGTTTCAGACTTTTTTCTCGCGCTGAAATCAAAAGCTCTTTTTCTTGAGCCAAATGTATTTCCTTCAAATTCATGCTGCTAATATATAACTTTCTCCGCCATTATCTTGACAATCATTAATGAGTTGTTCACAGATAATTGTTAAAATAAAAAACCATCTTAAATTTTAAGCCACTAGTAATAATATTTTGAAATTCAATATAGTATATTTGATAATGCGAAGAACTGTAAGAAAATATTCTCAATTTTCGCAACGTTATTTTAACATAAGAATGTTTGAAAGTTGATTTTTTTTATTTTTGCAATATACGTTTTATGAGTTTAGTGCGTTTTTAGAAAACTTTGGCGGTGCAACTTTTGTCAAAGATATTGACTCTTTTTGTAAAAAAATTGAAAACATGATGATTAAAAAGGGAGTAATTATTTTGCTTTTATTTATACTGGCATTGTCAGCTTGTAAAAAAAACGATAAAAATTCTTATGTTGATTATAATACGCTGTTGTATGCTTCGTCTGATTATCTCAATGTTCAGCAAATGACCGTTCGCCTTTTAAATACATATTTTAAAATGGCAACTGATTCGGTATTGTATGCTGACGGATACAACCCCGATATTGATAAAGCGGCCTGTAACTATTTCAAAGATACTATCCTTGATACTGTTTACTATGAAATAATTTATGGAGATTGGGGAGTAATTGATCCTTATAGGCGCCGACGGGGTGGTAAAATAAAAGTTCATCTTGATGGCGATTTTGAAGACTCTTTGACAACGGCAAACTTTGAATTTTTAAATTTTCATTACGAGTTCGACACCTTGAAGGTATTGAGTTTTACGGTGCAAAATCTCGGTAAAACCGATGGACAAAATACTCTTTTCCATCTAAAAATAGACAATATGCAGTGGCAAATTGATACTACGGGTGCAATACGCTGGAATTCCGACCAGTATTTTCTGCGAAAGAAAAGCGGTAATTCAATCTATTTTAACAATAACAATGCTTATTTGATTACAGGCACTGTGGATGGCACTACCGCACGGGGGGAGGCATTTAGCGCTAATATTACCGATGGGGTGAGCCTTAAGGATATACAAAATTGTGCATGGCCGAAAGACGGTCCGGTGAGTTTTTCTATTGCTGATTTTAATAAAGCAGAGATTTATTTTCCTTCCGATACGCTTTGCGCCAATCAATGTTTGTTAACTCTTGACGGAAATAATTTTGTTTTACCGATTGAACACTTCAAATAATATAATAAGAATGATATGGCGATGGAATTATTTCATTGTGGGAGGATTTATAATCAATTTTGAATAAAGATTGATGATGTTTTTGTACGGTTTATACTCATTACGCCCGCATATTATCAAGGAGCATATGTTGCTTCTTTCTTGTTTAACTTATTCGTTAATAACGGTTTAATATTAATGCTTAACGCCTATTAATTCTTCAATTTTTTTCTTCATCGCCTCAAATTCAGTTCTATCGTAAAGCCGTGTAAGGAAGGCAATATGCCAAGAGCTATCAATAACAACATTGCGTGTTACGCCACTGTTCTTATAGGCAAAACGCGAAAATATTTCAGCCCCTGAGTCCAATGCCACAGGATAAGTAATTTTCATTTGTTTTTTAAATGCATGGACCTTGTCAAGGGATTCGTCGTAATCAACACCTATTAATATAAAACTTTTTTCTTTGTTCGCCAGCCAAATTTCCTTTTCGAGATGAGGCATTTCTTTGCGACAAACCGAACAC
Source organism: Bacteroidota bacterium (assembly GCA_003232915.1). Lineage (GTDB taxonomy): Bacteria > Bacteroidota > Bacteroidia > Bacteroidales > F082 > Sulfidibacterium. Next base: position 40,650 of record QIKE01000106.1, read on the forward strand.
CAACTTGCCGTAAATTGCAAAACCACAACTTTTTTATGTATATCGTAAAGCATTGACGTTTTCCCATTAGCAAATTGAAGTCCAAAATTAGTAACGCTATCGCCTACCTTTACTCTATAGCCCCTGTCGTGTTTTGTTTGCGAAAAACCAAAACCTATTTCGAACAACAATAAAAAAATTAGTAAAATATTTTTCATACTATTATCTATTAATTTAAAACACAATTGTTTATAAAAATTACTCTTATCGTATTCGTTAGCAAAAAAAATTTACCGAAATAATTTTACAGTAAAAATATGTTAATTTTCTGGCGGAACACCAATAAATTTTAATAAATTCGTACTTGCCCTGATTTTTTTTCTAAAGTGTGAATTATCTCTTCACGAGTTGTCTCGAAGCGAATGCGACAATTTTGAAATTAATTTTAAAGTAGAACACCCAAACATTAAAATGCTTTAAATCCTCGCATAAAGTTCTCAATTAGATAAAAAAATTAGATTTAAAACGTAACTGACTGTTTTTGAAATTAACCATTCTTTAAAAGGTGTTCTAATCATCGTCTTTTGGAACAGTTTTTGCAAATTGTGCTTGCAAATAAAACGGATAAACTTTAAAGATGTAAAGCGATGAAATCAAAAATGTTCATTTGGATTTTGAGTGTTATGCTTTTTTTTGGGGGAACTTTTACAACTTATGCACAAGACACGGTAAAACTCACCAAAAAAGAACTGCGCAAATTCGAACGAAGAAAGAAAAAAGAAGAAAAAGAAAGATCAAGTTTTAAACAACGTTTAAAATATGCAAAAATGTTGAAAGATCAACGTTTTGTATTTCAGGCCAACATCTTGTTTGGGCCGCAAGGTGAAAGCTATTCTGTTTCGCCAAGCATTAACTTTTTGGCAGTAAAAGGCAATCAGGTGGTGCTTCAATTTGGTTTCGAAGGAGTTATCGGGTGGAATGGTGTAGGTGGACTCACCTCAGAAGGCTATCTCGAAAACTACAAATTCGAACCTGGCAAAAAGAAAAATTCTGCATTAAGTATAAATTCGCGTGTTCGTCCCATATCTACAACCGGAAGTCCCTATTTTCATTTGACGGTTTTAGATGACGGCTCTGCACAACTTGACGTGAATATGGCTTTAGGAGGACATCTCCGTATGTCGGGATATATTGTTAGTTTAAAAAAAGCCGATATTTTTAAAGGACAAACATTGTTTTAAGTTTGTAAAGTTGTCCAAATAATTAATTAAATTTCTACGACTTTCTGAAAACAATATTTTTAGTATTATTAAATTTGCAGGTAAGTATATAAATATAAATCAATTACAATATTTTAAGAATTTGAAATATCCATGATGAATAAATTCGACACCGGGAAACTTGATTATAGAACTTCGTTAGGAGCGATATTTTACAGCCACATATCCAGTGCGGGGAATAATAAATAAGAGAATAGGTTTTGGCACGATTTTCTATGGCGAAGCGGAAAATCATAACAAAACACAAACATCAGATTAACAACATATTACAAAATTATAAACAAATGAAATACTTTAAAAAACAGCAGTTGATTAAACTTATAATTGCAGTTTTTGTTTTAGTTGCATTGTCAGAAGCTTCGTGTCATAAAATAAACACGCCTGATATTGTATCGGGGAAACTTATTTTTACTTTTGAACATAGCGTCGGCGAAAATTCGTTGCAAATTGATACTATGAAATATGTTAATGCAGCGGGCAATCCTTATCTTGTTACTGGAATTCAATATTTCATTTCCGATATTTGCCTTCATAAAGCCAATGGCGACAGCATATTGCTCGACAAATGGAACGATATCCATTATGTAGATACCGATTTGCCCGAAACATGGGATTATTTTCTCAAAGATAGTATTCCACAAGACGATTACAGTTCGGTTTCTTTTACTTTCGGTATTAATGCCGAAAAAAATAAATCGTTGTTGTTTGTCAATCCTCCCGAGTCGAATATGTTTTGGCCCGAATATCTCGGCGGTGGCTATCATTATATGAAACTCAACGGTAAATGGCGCGACACCAGCGGTGTCATTCGACTTTTTAACGTTCACATCGGTATTGGACAAATCTACGATTCTACAGGACATATTACCCGATTTGTTCAAAATTTTTTTAAAGTTCAATTATCTTCTTCGGCCTTTTCAATTGCCGCCGGACAAAGTGTTGAAATTACTTTAAACATGGATGTTAACGAATGGTTTGAAAGTCCCGAAATCTTCAATTTTAACGTTTGGGGCGGCGGTATTATGCAAAAACAAGTGGCGTTACATATTGTGTGCTTAAACGGTCATAATGTTTTTTCGGTAAAAGATATCAAAACGCTAATTCACGAATAGGAGTAATTCTGGTTAGCTTTGCGAATAAGTAAACTAACCAATAGTTTACAATATATTATGAAAAAAGTAATTTTTTACATTTCGGTTATTGAGCTAATGGCAATTTTTTTGGCTTCTTGCGGGGGCAACAACAAACCGAATCCTGTTTATAAGCCGACACCTTACAAAATAGACATCCCATTTGGTTTTCCTACCAAATTAAATATCCCCGCAGATAATCCTATGACGGAAGAAGGGGTTAAGCTCGGACGCTATTTGTTTTACGACGGTAGGCTTTCGGGTCGTACCGACCCCGATTCGATGATGAGTTGCTCAACCTGTCATATTCAAAAAAATTCGTTTGAAGTCGGCATCAACAATCCTCGTTTTCCCGGTGGTTTTCCTTACGGAATCACAGGCAAACCAACTCCTCATGTTATGCTTCCGATGATAAATCTTGTATGGAATTCAAATGGGTATCTTTGGAACGGTTTTGTTTCTGAAAATAACCCTAATCCGAATTTTAGGAATATCGAAGACATAGTTAGGATGGGTGTTGTTTCGGATCATGAGATGGACGGCGATACCACCCGTGTAAAACAACTGTTTCAGTCGTTACCAGGATACCCCGAATTATTTTTCAAAGCTTTTGGTAACGAAACGGTTACATTTAAAAATATTGAACGCGCTATTGCCCAATTTGTCCGTACGTTAATTTCGGCCAATTCTAAATTCGATAAATATATACGTGGCGAAGTGCAATTGTCGCAATCGGAATTGCAAGGTTTTGTGTTGTTTACTACTGAACAAGGAGCCGACTGCTTTCATTGTCATGGTGGGTATGGCAATCCGCTATTTACTACCAACTTGTTTTATAACAACGGTCTCGATTCTATTTTTACCGACCCTGCCGACCGCTTTGGCGTTACCGGCGATGCGAGAGATCACGGAGCATACAAAGCTCCAACCTTGCGAAATATTCAACTCACAGGTCCCTATATGCGTGATGGCAGGTTTAAAACCCTTGAAGAAGTAATTGATTTTTATTCCAGCGGCCTCATCCAAACTCCTTATGTTAACCCGTTGATGCATCATATTAACAATGGCGGTGTACAACTTACACCACAAGAAAAATATGATTTGATTAGTTTTCTCAAATCGCTTCGCGACGATGATTTTCTAACCAATCCTAAATTTGCAAAACCAGAAAAGTTTCCCGACGAAAAATAATTTTCATATAATTATCTACATGTGCAATAATAGTTCGACAAAACATTATGGGAAATAGGAGAAAACAAATTTATCAGGCCAAACGCACACGAGGGTCGAGTAGTGCATATATAATATCCACAGCAATATTGGTGAGGATAAGTATAGCAGCAATAAATAGTACCGCACCCATCAGTACGGGTAAATCGTATTTTTCGAGAGCATCAACTATCACAAAACCAATACCTTTCCAGTCGAAAACATATTCAACAAACACGGCACCGGCCATTAGCGAGGCGAACCAACCGGTAATGGCGGTAACAACGGGGTTGAGTGCATTGCGGAGCGCATGATGTACGATAACCCGCCAAGAGTTAAGGCCTTTGGCATAAGCTGTCCGGATATAATCTTGAGATAAAACATCTAATAGCGCACTGCGCATCAAACTAATCACAATCGCAAGTGGACGGATACCCAACGTTAGAGCAGGCAATATAAGGTTTTTCAAATTGAGATATACTTCACCGGTGTAATCGTCAACAGAATAAAGACTACCGAACATAGGAAGTCCGGTATATTTGCCAAGGATATCGGCAAAGAGCCAAGCAATAAGAATAGCAGCAAAAAACGAAGGAACCGACATACCAAGCGATGAAAATATTAACAGAAATTTGTCGAGTGCGCTATCTTTTTTCAATGCCGCAACAATTCCTAATACAATGCCTACAACCATAGCGAGCAAAATAGAAGCCGTTGCAAGAAGTAGCGTTTTCGGGAAAGCTTCTAAAAGAATGGCCGAAACATTACGTTTGCTTTGATACGACTGCCGTAAGTATGGTTCTTTCAACACAATAGCATGTTTACCAAACCGAAAAAGGACTTTTGCCGATGGATATTTCAGGTGACTGAGATACCAAAAGCTACCACTATCTTGTGTATTGTGAACCGATATAGGCGATAAATCGTTTAGAAAATTAAGGTATTGAATGGAAAGCGGACGGTCGAGACCAAGTTCTTTTTTTATGGCAGCCACCGATGAAATGTCGGCACGTTGCCCAAGAAGCATACGCGACGCATCGCCAGGCAGAATGTTGAACAACACAAAAATTACCGTTACAACTCCCCATAAAACTAATATGCCATAAACTAACCGTCTGACAATGAATAGTGTCATCTACTTTTTTAATTAAAAATAATTGCGGGTTAAAAGTATGTAAATAATAAATGCTGATATATAGTATTGTAATTTTCAATATTAACAATTGAAGTACGAAAATTCAACGAATTAATAATGTAGGATAGACATTGAGTACGAATTTTTATTGAGTAACATTGCCCTAAAGTTGTTAAAGACTTATCTATCGAAAACAAATAGAGATATTATTATTTGTATGCAAAAAGTCTTTCGCATTTCGATGCGTTAATTTTTAATAATTTTGCTCAAAAAGTTATTTCGTTCGACAATAAAATACCGTTATTGGTTTTTAAATTATAAAGTCGTTAATATTTTTTCAATTTTTTATTTTATGATACAACAGATTATTTTTACGATTTCTATAATCGTTACTGTAACGGCTTTTTATTTGATTTTCAGATTTGTCTTCAATTCAAATAATATAAAAAAAAAATACCAAAGTTGCCTTTTCTCGAAAATTGGAAGAAAATTCTTCGACAACGAGTGTTGTACTGTCGCAATCTTCCTGACGAACGGAAAAAGGAATTTGAGGATAGGGTAAAACGGTTTTTTGTGGAAAAATCAATAAAAGGAGTTGATACCGCAATCACCGTTACTGACAAGCTGTTTGTAGCGTCAAGTGCAATTAGCCCCTTATTTAATTTCTTGTATTTTGAATATCCTGATGTTAGTGAAGTGTTGCTTTATCCAGGATCTTTCGACAAAAAGTTCCAAACCGGAAACCAAGTCGAACAAAGAAATATTCTCGGAATGGTTGGCGACGGATTTATGAACAGGCTAGTGATACTTTTCAAAACCCGACATGGAAGCGGCTTTCGACGGAAAATGACATCGTAATAATGTTGGAATTCATGAATTTGTTCATCTTATCGACAAAGCTGACGGTGTCGTTGATGGCGTTCCCAAAATTTTATTTCAAAACTCTTATACTTTTCCTTGACTAAAGAAGTACATCGTGAAATGAAAAAAATAAAAGAAGAACACTCCGACATCAATTCCTTATGCCTTAACCAACGACACAGAATTTTTGGCCGTTGTTAGCGAATATTTTTTCGATAATCCCGAAAAATTAAAACAGCGACACCCCGAGTTATATCAATATTTGACGAAAATATTCCAGCAAAAACCCGATGACTATATTTAACTTTTATAGGGTATCTGATCTCCTCCGCTTAAATACGCAAACAAGTGTATATCAAAATATTAAAAAAGCATGCAATATTTTCGTAATACTCTGATTATCAAATTTATTTACAAAACTACGGAAGACAATCCGATACCTCATATAAAATATTATTAAGTGCGCTTTTTCCTGCATTAAAGTTGTGTTGTAATTAGTATTAATTTTGAAGTCAATTTAAAACTAAATCAATAATGAGAAAAAATATTGTTGCAGGCAACTGGAAAATGAATAAAACTTTTGAAGAAGCCGAAGAATTGGTTAGTAAGTTGGCCAACGGTTTTGATAAAAAATACCTTAAATGCGAAGTGGTGATTTGTCCACCTTCGCCTTATCTCGAAATGGTATCTGATTATGCAGAAGAAAGTGTATTTGATGTTGGTGCACAAAATGTTAGCGAATATGAGAATGGTGCTTATACCGGAGAAATATCAGCCGAAATGCTTTCGTCTATCGAATTGGAATATTGTATTGTAGGCCATAGCGAACGGCGAAAATATTTTAACGAAAGCAACAGCCAAATTAGTGCAAAAATAGACAGATTACTTGATTTTGGAATTCACCCGATTTTTTGTTGCGGTGAGGTGCTCAACGAACGTGAAAAGGGAATTCAGTTTGATGTGATAAAATCGCAGATTGCCAAAAGTCTCTTTCTCCTAAACAAAGATGAGTTTTCAAACATAGTAATGGCTTACGAGCCGGTTTGGGCTATCGGTACCGGAAAAACAGCAAAACCCGAACAAGCGCAAGAAATGCACGCTTTTATTCGCAGTCTCATCGCCGAACATTACGACAATGAAACAGCCAACAACACAACCATTTTATACGGAGGAAGTTGCAACGCTAAAAATGCTCACGAACTTTTTGCAAATAATGATGTTGATGGCGGACTTATCGGCGGTGCTTCGCTGAAAGCTCAAGATTTTATTGCCATCGCAAAAAGTTTTTGATAATAAATAGTTGTATAATCTTATCCGAGTAAATAATCTACCTTTTTAAAATATGGCTTTGGTTTGCCCTCATAGGAAGTTTTTGAATATTTTCTATTTTTTTGAATATCAAACAGCGATTAACGATTTTAGCATCCTGAAGTTTTAATTTACTCTTCTATTGCGATTCGTTAATTGATATTCATCATTCAATTTTTCTCAGCAAACAAAAAGGCATGATCAAAAAAGTATTACCACGCCAAAGGACGTGGTTTTTCAAGTTGAATAAAAAAGCTAAATTGAGAAAATTCCCAAACTTGTAATTAATGAAAACCAATTGGACTAAATTGAAATTGAACCTGAAGTATAAATACTAAACGTTCTTAAAAAAAACAAATAAATCAAATGAAAATCGGCAGATACTCGAATTTTTACAATATTGTGGGCATAAGCACAAAGTATTAGCCAGATATGATGAGTATAACATAAGGTGATATGGATTAAGGAGATGACACCCGCACAACGTATAAACTTGACCGTAGGACATGCTATTAACCATAATACATATTCAAACACATTTGGTTTTTTTATGAATCTGCTAAAAAATCAATAAACCAAATGTGCTTGAATTTTGCCTAATTTCAAGAGAAGAAAATATGGCAAAAACGTTCTTATAAACGGAAAATTATAAACTTCGGACTAACTAACACAATGAGAGGGAAACTTGAAAATAAAAAAAAGAAGTCTACTTTTGCCCGCTGAATTGCCGCCTTAGCTCAGCTGGTTAGAGCGCTAGATTGTGGATCTAGAGGTCATGGGTTCGAATCTCATAGGCGGTACAATAGAGCACTACATTTAAATTGATGTAGTGCTTTTTTATTTAATTTTACAAAAATATTTTTATGGGAAACAAGCGAGGAATCGTACCAAGAAAAATCAAAGGGTTTAGGGAAATTGACCCAAACTTGAACAGGGTAAGATGGAAAATAATAAATGCAGCGAGCAAAGTTTATAAACTTTATGGATTTGAACATTGGGACACCCCAGTTGTTGAATATGCCGATAATTTAGGGAAATACCTTCCTGATACAGATACAATTGCAGAAGGGGTTTATTCGTTTCGGAATCCTGAAAAAGAACCGGTTCTAAAGTCAGATGGTAAAGAACTCAGGGATGATTGGGATCGTGAAACCATGGAGAATCATTTTCTTTCTTTAAGATATGATCTTACTGCCCCATTAGCCATGCATTACGCCGAAAAACTTTGGATGAATAGCCGTAAAGGGAATTTGCCCACAAAGAATGCCCCACTTTTTAGAATGTATCAATTTGGTCAGGTTTATCGCTATGAAGCTAAACTTGATCCGGGTCGGTTTAGGGAATTTTGGCAGCTTGATTTCGATTCGGTAGGGTCAGGAGACGTTGCTGTTGGTGCCGAGGTTTGCATGGTTTTGTCCGATTCTATGGAAGCAATAGGGTTGACAAGGAACACATACATTGTAAAAGTCAATAATAGAAAAATCCTAAAAGGATTACTTCAAAATCTTGGTGTAAAAACTGAGAAACAAGAACAGTCGATTTTAAGAATAATTGACAAAACCGACAAAATTGGCATGGAAGCTTTAGTTGAGGAACTTGGTGTCGGACGAACTGAATAATTGGCGTTTATTTGACTAAATGGGTTTATCTTTTTGTAACAGAAATTAACAATTTATTAATTTGTAATGTTTATTTATGAAAAAAAATATTTTTTTATTTGAAATGCAACGAACCATATATCCTAATAATGATAAAATGGGGGGAATTGAGAAGGATTTTAAAGATTCGACTCAATTAAATAATTATCAATGCTTTCTTTTAATGTCTTTCTTTTATTTTATAAATCATTAAAAAATAAACTTTGGAGATTGTATCATCTAATGCTGAAAATTAATTGATCGAAATTTTTATTGTAGTTTCATTTGGAGAAAAACAAGTTAGCAATGTTAATCGAAAAGCCAAGAGCACAAATCAAAATTTGAGCTACCGCGTTGCAGTGAAAAACAACACGGGTATTCAAATAAAGGCTTCATGCATTAGTAGGTTTTATCGCTAATAGAAACATTATGCAAGAAAAAAAATATAGTTGTAAAATGAAAAAGAATTGCTACGAAATTCCATACAAAACATAGCGAATATGCGTTGTTCATAATTAGCAAAAATACTTTAAAATATCTTTTTAATGAATTATATCTGTGTGAAATTCCTCAAATCGAATATTGAAGAGAAAAACGAAATTTTAGCGGCTACACTTTCCTATGCCGGTTTCGAGGGTTTTGAAGAAACCGAAAATGATATTTTGGCTTATATTCCACAAAAAGATTACAAGCCTAATCAGCTTCTTTCAGTACTTAATAGTATTGCTCACCAATTAGAAAATACTATGAGTGTGGAACTTATAATCGATCGAAATTGGAATGAGTTGTGGGAAAGCAATTATCCACCGGTATTTGTTGACAGGCGTTGCTATATTTATGCACCGTTTCACAAAAAAATGCCCGAAGCCGAATATCAAATACTTATTAAACCCAAAATGTCGTTTGGTACGGCACATCACGAAACGACATCGCAAATATTACAACTGATGCTTGATGACGATTTTCACGGAAAACGTGTATTGGATATGGGGTGTGGCACAGGAGTTTTAAGTATTTTGGCTTCGATGAAAGGAGCACAAAACATTGATGCCATTGACAACGACGAATGGGCTTTCCGAAATACCCTCGAAAATATTGCTTTAAATAATATTACTAACATCAATGCAATTACGGGTGATGTAGCCGTGTTGAAAACCAACAAAATTTATGATATTATATTTGCTAACATCAACAAAAACATTCTGTTAAGAGATATGTCGACTTATGTTGTTGTTTTAAAACAGGACGGGAACATTTATTTTAGCGGCTTTTACGAAACCGATTTTAATGAAATTCGCAAAAAAGCTCAGTCATTAGGTCTTGAATATCAAAGACATTTAACGAAAAACAAATGGATTGCCAGCGTTTTTAATTTAAATTTAGTATAAATGATACATATAAAGTAGATAAGGAAACGGTTACATTGTTCCAATACAACAATTTTCAAATTATTCAGTTTATCAATACAACAACTCAAGAATAATCAAAGTGTCGATGATTAAAATAAAATTTTACATAGTTCTTTTCTTTTTTTCAATTACAGCATTACGGATGCAGGCACAGATTGTCGATTCGCTTTCTAGCAATTCGGAAGAGTTTTTTCAACAACTTTCGGGTATTTTGATGAATGTGCCTTCAAAGGTGTATCAACAGAATTCGTCGAAACTGCTCGAACGTTTTTATCAAAGCTGGTCGGTAGGCCGCTTCAACAAAGACGAAAAAGCCGCTATCCGCCATCTTGTCGAAAAAATGCGTAAGAGAAAACTGAGGGCATATCCATATTTATACGATTATTTATACGGTTTGACACTTTTGGCCGAGTCGAATCAACCTCCAAAAAGCATTATAGCATGGCATTATTATGCTTCTAAACTCCTTGATAATAAGCAATTGCAGGGATTTACCGATTTTTTAAGCTTCAACCGGAAGCTGTTTGAGGAGCATAATTTTTATTATAAAAAGTCGCGCTCATGGTATTATCGTTTAGGACGTTTCCATTTCGATTACGATTCTTCATTTCTTTTGAAGTTCGACCACTTGAATTTAGTGATAGCAACCCGTCGCGACTCTACGATAATTCACAAAACAAGTGGAACGTATAATTACGATAAGAAATTGTGGATTGGCAATCGAGGCACATTACGTTGGAACCGGTTCGGCGACAATGCCGCCGTTAAAATCTATGCCAAATTTAACGGTTACAGGTTCAATGTAAGCAAATCGTCAATTAGCATTGATTCGGCCCGATTGTTTTACAAGCGTTTTTTCAACAAGCCCGTACTCGGAATACTTAGCGACAGAGTAATGGTTAGCCCACCCAACAACAACAGTTCGTATCCTCGTTTTCAAACTTATTTGAACAATTTCCAACGAAAAAATATCTATCCTAAAATTGATTACTATGGGGGATACGAAATCAGAGGACTGAAATTGTTTGGAAAAGGAAATAAAAAACGCCAACCATATATTCATTTGAAGTTCAACAGCAAAGCCATTTGCACTCTTCGCTCCGATATATTTAGTCTTGGCGAAGAAAAAATCAAATCGGGAAGCGCCGATGTAACTTTTTATCTCGACAACGATTCTATTTATCATCCCGATTTGCACTTCCAGTACGAAGCAAAAAATCAACATGCTATTTTTTATTCCGTTGACAATAGTTCCGAGCCAGTACCTTTTTACGACAGTTATCATAAAATGGATATTTACGTATCGGCCATTTATTGGAACCTGAATGCCGATAGTTTGACCTTTAAACGCTTGCGTGGTGTTAATCCGGTTAATAAGGCAAAATTCAAATCATCTAATTATTTTTCATCCAAAGAGTTTTACGAACTGCAAGGTATTGATGATATTAATCCTTTGTATGTTATTGCAAATTATGCACACACCTATTCTACCAAGCAAATTAGCGTAAATTCTTTTGCTGCATTTATGAACAAACCCGAAGAGCAAATTGTAGCTTTGTTTATCAATTTGTCGAAAAAAGGTTTTGTGGTTTTCGACTCCAAGACCAATATCGCTACCTTGAAAAACCGGCTTTATCATTTTCTTGATGCAAAAAGCGGACGTACCGATTATGATGTATTGCACTTTAACTCGAAAGTGATAAACAGCTCTAATGCGTCTTTAAATTTGAAAAGTTATACACTTAATATTTACGGTGTTCCACAGATCTTTATTAGCGACTCGCAAAAAGTGTATATCTATCCTTACAATAAAAGAATAGCCGTTCATAAAAACCGCGATTTTTCTTTTAATGGAAAAGTTCATGCCGGATTGTTCGATTTTTATGCCCACAACAGTACATTTGTGTACGATAGTTTTATGTTGAATCTTAACTATATTGACTCAATGGCGTTTCAGGTGAAAATAAAAGATTCCGTTACCAACAAAACAAAATTAATGAAAGTGGGAAATGTTCTTCAAAAAATGAATGCCCGATTGTATATCGACAAACCTTATAACAAATCGGGTAAAAGGCGTTTTCCCGAATATCCGAAATTGTATAGCGAAGCTGAATCGTATGTTTATTTCAACCGAAAAAGCATTCAAGACAGTAGCCTGTGGCCCGAAAAGTTTTATTATAAAGTCGATCCTTTTGTTTTCGATTCGTTACTTACCTTTAGTACCAAAGGCTTGGCTTTTAAAGGTGAATTGAATTCTGGTGGGATTTTTCCCATTATCAAACAACCCCTAATAGTAATGCCCGACTTTTCGCTTGGTTTTTTCCATCATAGTCCCCCGGAAGGGTATCCGCTTTATGGTGGGAAAGCTATTTACGGAACCGATATCAAACTTGATAACAGTGGATTTACCGGTAACGGATTGCTGAAATATCTTAGCCTGAAAACCACTTCCAATAGGTTCGTTTTTTATCCCGACTCGTTGGTGGCTTATGCATGGGATTTTACCGGCAAAGCATGCACCAAACCCAACGATTTTCCATATATTGATGCCGATTCGGTATTCTTAAGTTGGAAAGTCGATACTAATGTTATGTCGGTTCATACAAAACAACATCCATTTATTTTATATAATAATTCCAATTTTGCAGGTTCGCTGAAAGTTAATCCCAAATATTTAAAAGGTAACGGAGTTTTTCGGTTCGACAGAGCAGCCATAACTTCTAGAAATATCAACTTTAAACACAGTAGCTTTACTGCCGATTCCTCCGATTTTGTGTTGCAAGATTCATCAAATCAAAAGGTTGAATTTACCGCACAAGGCTATTTTGCTTCTATCAATTTTGATAAACAAAAAGGTTGGTTCAACCATCTGTATAAAAATACTTATGTTAAATTCCCTGCAAATCAGTATATTTCAACTTTAGACGAAGTAGAATGGCTGATGAATGAAGATCGCCTGAGCCTGTCGAGCAAAGCCGATACTAGCAGTTTTTTGTTTAGTAACAATACCGATGTGCGAAAATTAGTAGCATGGCACGGAGCTGGCCCCGAGTTTATATCGGTGAAACCAGGTCAAGATTCTTTGCATTTTTATGCCCGAAAAGCTTTTTACAATATCCGCCAAACTTCTATCGACGTAGAAGGTGTTCCAATGATAAAAGTTGCCGATGCAGTAATCTTTCCTTATAAACGACGATTGAAAATTTTGGCTAATGCCCAAATCGAAACTCTCGAAAACGCTTGGATATTAATGGATACAATAACTTTTTATCACAGGGTTTATGATGCACAAATAGATATTTTTTCGCGGAAACAATATATGGCTAAGGCAACTATTGATTACAAAGATATCAATGGAACTGTTCAACCAATCAATTTGAGTAGCGTGTCGGTAAACAACGAAGGAGTGAGTGTTGGCTTCGGGCAAATCCCCAAAGAAGAAGTGTTTTTCCTCAGCCCTTACTATTTTTATTATGGTGGTATAGGTTTTATAGCCAATCGAAAATTTTTCCGTTTTACGGGTGCCTACCAACTCAATCAAGACTGTATTGACGAACCTGAAAATTGGGTGGCTTATGATGGCGAACTTAATCCGAAAAATATTGAATTTAAAATTGATAATACAATACACGCTAAAGATAGCCTAAAAACATATTTCGGTTTAGCTTATAGCAATACTTCACATTCGTATTATCCGCTTGCCCCAGGCAACTTAAAATCGCCCGATGACCAATTGCTGCTTAACGCAACCGGCCTACTCAATTACGATACTCTTACAGCGAGTTTTAGAGTAGGCTCCAACACACGATTCGAAAACAACGATCATACGGCTAATTACGTGTCGTTCAATACGAAAAAATGTATTCTTACCGGCTACGGCTCGCTTAAACTCGGACTCGAAACCCCTATGGTAAACATCTTGAGCATTGGTGAGTTTAAACATTTTATTATACCCGATTCTACCAAAATAAATACTATCTTATTTGTAGATTTCTTTTTCGATAAAACCGCACTTAAAACCATTGCCGATAGTTTGCGATTGTTTACCGGAAAACCTCTCAACCTTACTAAGGGTGTGTTCCCGATGGCTTTGATAAAACTCTTCGGTGCACAAAAAGGCGGACTGATGCTCAACGAAATTGCACTTTACGGAAAAATAAAAAAAACGCCACCCAAACTGCAATCAACACTCGGTTTTAACAACTTGCATCTTGTGTGGAATAAAGAAACGAATTCATTTATCTCGAATGGCCCTATCGGACTTGGCAATGTGGCCAACGAACCGATAAACAAGTATTTCAACGGTTTTGTACAGCTGAAAAAGGGTAGGGGAGGCAGCGAGATAAACATCTTGTTGAGACAAGGAAAACGTAAGTGGTATTTCTTTTCATATAGCAACAACGTTATGCAGTTTATCTCCTCCGACCAAGTGCTCAACGACTATATAACAGGTTTGGAAGATAAAAAGCGTATACTTAACCCCAATAGCGATGAAAACTATTACGAATTTACAATTTCAACAATGCGAAAAAGTATTGACTTTTTAAGAGAAATGGAAAAAATAAAACGGAAATAAACTTGCCCGCATAATAAAGTAAGATACTCTTTTTATAAATTCGCTTTTCAACCTAACCCCTATGTTAAAGTTTCATAACAATTTGTTCGGTGTTGCGCATTAGTTCGAATATTAAAAAAAAATGTCAGTTCGACAGCAAAGCCATAGTTAGTTCAAAGCAGATGGACAATTGGGAAAAAATTATCAGCAATTTCCCATCTGGGTTCGTTATAGTTATAGAACAGCAAATATTATGCAAAAACGGATGAAATTGCTGTTTAGCGAATAAAAATAGTTTTCACAAAAAAAGATGTATCTTTGCTCCTTATTGATAATAAAAATTAAAATTAACACTTTTTGAAGAAACGATTATAAGTTTGATCGTTTTATTTTTTGTAAAAAGCAATGTAAGTCTTTAGCATTTCGTTAAATAAAAAAAAATCTTCACTAATTGCTGATTTTTATATACAATTTATTAAAACAGTAAACCCTTTTATCGGATGAAAAATAACCGGTATAAAATAAACGCTAAATTTTTTTTACTCCATATTAATATTGGTTTTGTCGCATTATTTTCCTTTTGTGTTTTATTTAATATTCGGGTGGTCGCACACGATACCACAGGTTTGCATCAATATGTATCTGAATTGTCAAAAGCGAAGTATTTGCATCCCGATAGTGTGGCTTCACTGTTAGATTCGGTTAAAAACTTGTTTGATGATGAAAAGACATCTGCTGAAATGATACGTGTTTATGGCATTCTCGCAGGATTATATTCTGTTTTACAACAACCCGAAAAAGCACAAAAGTTGCTGTCTCAACAAAGAAAACTTATTACTTTTACTCATAACGACACAGCTCTTTTGAAGTATTATTATGTAAAAGGTGTTGTTTTTATTAACCGTTGGCAAATTGACTCTGCCAACTATTACCTTAACAAAGCTTATACGTTAGCGAATAAGCTTCACGATACTCTTATGAATTCGACAGTTTCTTTCTATTTAGGAACAGTACAAAATTATATGGGTAATTACGATACTGCAATAAGTTTGTTTTTTAGTGCCGAAACATACTTTAAAAAAGTTCACAATTATGTGCTTTTGATGCATTTGTACAATTCTCTCGGAACGCTTTTTATAAACCTTGGAGAAGTCAAAAAAGCAATCTATTATCTTGATAAGGCAAGGCATTATGATCGCCTTGTACCCGAACGAAATTATTTAATAAAAATATTAAATAATTTCGGACAAGCTTATTTTGCTGCTGATAAATACGACAGCGCCCTTATCTATTATAATAAAATTCTGGCGTCTTCTTCCTCCAAAAAAAATTCTTATAGTTATTATAGTGCTCTTGTTAACATTGGTAATATCTATTTTATTTCAAACAAATATAAAAAGGCTCTTGATGCATATCGAAAAGTCTATCAATCTTCTCTTTACAAGAACAACGAATATGTAAAAACGGCAGTAACCATAAATCTTGGAAACGTATATGTTTTTTTAAAGCAATACGATAGTGCGTCTGCGATGATAAAAAGAGGCGTTAAACTAGCCAAACTCAACAAACTGATGGATTTTGAAGCCAATGCTTATGCCGTTTTTTATCAAATGGATTCAGCACAGGAAAGATGGAAAGATGCATTCATAAATTTAAATAAATATTATGTTTTAAAGATGGGATTATCTAATAAAGAAACGAGAGAACATATTGAAAAATTGAGATCGATAAATGAGTTAAAATATAATAAAATAGAAACGAGAGCTTTAGAGAAAGAAAATTTATTTAAACAAAAATTGATTGAAAAACAAAATAGACTCATTTATATCGAATCGGCTTTCATTCTTTTCTTTGTTGTTCTTATCATTGTTTTTGTGATTAGTAGACTGAAAATTAAGAAACTGCATAAAGAACTGCAAATAAAAAATCGTTTGATTGAAGCAAGAAACAAAGACATTTTACAAAAAAATAATGAGTTGCAAAAAATGAACCAAATGAAAGATCGTTTTTTTTCTATCATCGGCCACGATTTGCGTTCTCCTTATAACAGTCTTCTTGGCATTTTAGATTTATTGGAAAGTCCCGCTTATGAATTTTCCGAACAAGAACAAAAAGAGTTGATCGGTGTTATTGCCAAAACCGTTAGAGAAGAGTTCAATCTACTTGATAATCTTTTGCAATGGTCGCTTACGCAAAGAGGTAAAATTACTTGTATTACCGAAACTTTTACGCTTTTTGAGATAGCAAAGAAAGCCTGTGGATTGTATGCCATCAATACCGAACAAAAAAGTATAAAACTTATAAATAATATTCCCGAACATTTAGAAGTCTGGGCAGATCTACGACTTACATCTAATATTATAAACAATTTGGTGAACAATGCCGTTAAATTTACTTCGGAAGGAGGCACTATAAAAATCAGTGCCCGAAAAAATGGCGATTGGGTGGAAGTTTGTATCGAAGATAATGGTTCGGGTATTCCGGCAGATAAAATCTCCAACTTATTCAATATCGACAACGAATACCGGCAACTCGGTACTGCCAATGAAAAAGGTACCGGACTGGGTTTGATAATGTGTAAAGAATTTGTACAGCTAATGGGTGGAAAAATTTATCTTGAAAGTACACAGGATATCGGCAGCCGATTTTATTTTACTCTTCCATCGGAAAAACCTGATTAATAATGCGTACCCTGATATTTTGTTTCACATACAATAGCATCGTCATCATTAATAAGCTGTTGGTCTTTGTACGTGAGCATCAAATGAATACTTGCTCTTTCTTTCGAAGGTCGTTGAATCGTCATATACAATATCAAAACCACAGCTATTACGATTAAAATAAAATCGCCACAAAGCATAAAAGCTACAATAGCAAACATTGATGCTACTTCAAGAGCGGCATATTTGGCTATCAAGGCTCCGCGATACTCGTTTAGTTTGTCGCTAAGCGTATTTTTTTGCCAAACCTTTTCGAGTTTTTTCCGGAAAATAAGCAAACTGACAGCAATGCCCGAAAATGCGAATATCAAGCTAACTATAAGCATTGTCTGTTTAAAATTTTCATTGTTGTTTTTGGCAAATTCACTCAATTGAAAGTTTAAGAATACTGCTATTACAGTAAAGAAAACAAGACCTGCTATCAATGCAAAATAAACAATTGTTAACGATCTGAAATATTGTTTTGATGTGAGTTTTTGTGTTCCCATAAATTTAAATTTCCTTTTACAAAATATCCTATTATTTTTTTAGTTATTAATTTCATCTCAACTATTTAGCCTATTTTTAATGCTAAAAAGCAACATGATGCGATAAATAGGATTTAATAAATATTTTAATATTTTTCATGATAAAATATTATTTCATTGATATTCTGTAGGTAACGATTTGTTGTGATTTGAATAAAAACTATTAAAAATATTAATACTATAATATTCAATGTGTTAACCATTTCATCCAATGTAATTCCAGATTCTTCTGACATAACTTTTAGCCCCTCAAGTGATATTTTCTTGAGCCGGATGCCGTTGATTATGTTTTTTTGTTCGACAATTCTTTCGGGTTTGTCCTTAATTACAACGGATTGGTGGCATGGCAATGTTTTGGTAGTTTTAAAAGTATGCATCCACTCATCAATACCATTTTTAAATTCGTAGTCAGTTTGAAAAGCATCAATGTGCATAACGCTAAAAAAGTGACCTATACTTCTATCGGCGGTGTGGTTTTTATTTTTTACATAACCCAGAGTAAGCAACACGGTAAGGCCGAAATTGGAACCGGACAAAACCACCGAAAAGATATCGACGAGTGCAGTTAAGTAAAAACGTTTGTGCCTTTCGCTTTCCACATTACCGCAAAGAGTGCGTAGTACTTTGCCTTTTTGCAAAATCGACGGGTCGTTGGTAGTAATACTTTCTTCGTCTTCCAACATACCTTTTGGCACTTTTTTTCCTATGTTGTTCAATACATCTAATATTCCACCCGACGCGGAAACTGTGGCACAATCGGCTACAAAAGGATAATCTTTGCCAGCAGGTATGGTAACCGATAAAGGATTGGTGCCCAACATTCCACTACGGCCAAAAGTAGTAGCAACAAGCGGATTGGTATTGTTGGTGGCTATGCCAATCATCTCTTCATCAAGAACCGTCATAGCAAAATAATCCGCTATACCGGAATGATATGAATTATAAACTGCAACCCATACCGTACCGGCTGTTTTGGTCTTTTCAATAGCCCATCCCAAAGATTTAGGCTCTGCTACTAAATTAAATCCTTTTCCACCGTGGACAAGAGTTGTGGAAGGAGTTTCGTGAACGATAAGGTGTTGTGGATTAATGGGTATTAGACAGTTTTTCAAAGATTTATATATTTCGGAAGACACATTAACACTTGTGAAGGAATTTTACGCAATTCGGCACGCATACGTACATCAATAGCATGCCACGTTTTCAATTCCATTGCTAGAAACACACGCCCGGCAAAATCGAATAAACATTGAAAAGTATTCATCGGCTTTTATTTATTGCAAAGATGCAAAAAAGAAGCCGTAGTAAGAAAATTATTATCCGGTTAAAAATAAAAACCGTTTAATCGTATAATTGAAAATGCATAGTAAAATATTTATTATAAGCTATATATTAGATGTAATCGATAATTTAATTTAAAAATATATCCAGTGAAAAACCATTCCATTTTCGTTGTTGTATTCGAGGGTAGGGAAGGGAAATTTTATAAACGAGAAAGCTTTGAAAACAAAACGAAGAAACGGCGAACGGGTTTTTATTTTTGTCCAATCAACATCGGCAGTCAGGTAATACTGTGCTGTACGATTATAATAGGGAAGGGGCTTCCCATTGTGTTCGGGTGGATTGCTTGAAGCACCAATCATACCGTTTGCACTGTATCCTACAGCTACATTCAACCACACTGGAAATCTCGAATGTTTTCTCAAAAACGAATGAATGTTGGCTGAAAGCCAGTAAGTTTGGCCGTTGTAATCTTTTAAAATACTTTGCAAACCATTGCTACCCAACAGATCGCTACGATATTGCGGGTAGTCGGTTGGATGATATGACCATTTTATACGCAAACGTTGTTCGTGCCACAAAAGTTGTTGTCCGATAAAAATACCTGTACCAAGTGTGTTGGACATCAAATCGCCAGGAGAAGCACCCCATCTGGCTGAAAAGCCATCGAAAATTTCAATGGTAGTCATATAAATCAATCCCCAACTTCCTCCGAACCAAATAGCTTTCTTTTCGTCGACACCTGCCCACCGTAACGACCGGTAGCCATAATTTCCAATTTGATAAGAAGTTTGTGCATGACCTATTTTGTCCATACCCATCCATTCGCTATTATCATTTATCCAGTGGAAATTACTTTGTGGATAACTCTGATACCAAGCAAAATACAATACCGCAACGGAGCTTACATATATTCCACTTGACACAAAGGCCACCGTTTTTAACCTGTTTTTATTTACATTGTTGTGATAATCGGTATAGTATTGTGCCTGTAAGGGCAATAATATTCCCAGCAAAACAATAATAAGAAGCGTATGCTTTCGCCACATTTATTTTTTGTATTTATTAAGTATTGTGTATATTAGGGCTGTTTTTTCTTTCAATAAATTATCCGGTCCCGTATCGGTCGAAAAACGTAGATATGGTTCGGTGTTTGATGGTTTGATATTTAACCACCACTTAAGGCATTCCAAGTTGTGGCCAACGAAATCGTATATTTTTTTTGGTTTTTCGTTGGCCATAAAATAATCCACAACAGCATTCATAGCTTCCTGTTTTTTGCTAATCATAAAGTTCACTTCACCCGTGTTGAAGTAGGGAGAAATGAAAGCCATTAGCTTCGAAAGCTTTTTTGCTTGTTTTTTTAATTCCGAAACTATGTTACGGATAATCAAGGAAGCAAGTTTGCCGCAGTCGGAATAATAAAAGTCTCTAATGTTTTTTTTCATCGTGATTGTATTTGATTCAACGATTTTTTTCAAACGCTTGGGTCCGTTATCATAACCTACCGGTAACACATTTTTCCCGGAAAACTTCAACCCGTTATGGTTTTTCGGGTTGTGTGAAGCAGTTATAACCGGGGAGGTATCGAAATTGTATTCGCCTGTTCCCCAGTAAGTCATAAGAGTGGTAGTAGCTCCTGTATCTGCCACGTCAACGCCGGCATCGGTAATACCGCCGGCAAGTACATCGAACAATTCATTCGATGACAAATGAATATCACGTTCTATCAACATCTCTTTTGCAGGAATTACCTGTGGCAAAAAGTACCTATCCGGTAAACAATATCTTTATAAAGATATTTTCCGTAAATACCTGTAATATCGTTGGCTTCAAATGCTTTCATTTTTTCGATTTTTTTACAAAACTACAAGAAATTAGAACGTTTGAAAAGAAATACTGATTTCTCAACTACTTCAACAATTTTTAAAACTGCAACTATTTTTTAAACAATCCTTTTTCCTTAATGGTTTTGGCCACTATCATAGGCACATATTTCTCCCATTCGTGGTTGTCTTCCCGTATCATTTTTAGCACATCGTGAGCTTTTACGTGTAATTGCCTGCTCATATCGCTTTTGATATCCAAAATAAATCGGTTTTTCAAAAGGTATTCATACAACAAGCTCACATCTTCGTCCATTTTAATATTTTTTGAATTAACCATATAACTACCATCTTTTTGCAGGGTAGGGTATATGTACAGCTTCATATTTTCGGGAAATAGTTTACCTACCGCTTCGAGGATGCCGCCACGCAAGTGTTTATAATATTTTTTATCCATTACTTTTTCAAGTGTAGGTACACCCATCACTATCCGCAACTTTTTTAATTTAAACTGCGAAAAAAATTCTACGAGTTTATAATATTCTCTAATGTCCGAAATCATTACATTTTGTCCAATGTCGTTGAGCATATTAACTCTTTCGAGAAAGTCACCATCGTCAATTTCGCCTTCCGACAGAAGATTGTTGAGCGTTATCTCCGAAAAAGACAATGTATTTTCTTCCCGATAATCTTCATCTTTTTCAAAAAGTTCGTGGCTTTTGCGCAAAATATCTCTAGTAATGTAAGTAATAGGACGGAAACTGCCTCTGAAAGCAAGTACATTTTTTTTGTACAACATATCCGAGGGTGGTAAAACATTTCCGTGCTTGTCGAACATCATAGCATGTGCCATACCGTTTTTCACCAATTGTACGGCAAGCAAACGGTTGTCAACATAATCCAATGCAGGTCCCGACATATGTATCATAGTTATTCTGAAACGATTGCGTGTAAGGTTGTTTGTCAACGATTTTAAAAAAATAACCGGCTCATTATGATATTTAAAGCACGCATATAACAAATTTACGCCAAGAATTCCAAGTGTAGTTTGTTGTAGTTGGGCTTCGTTTTCAAGCAACTTAATGTGTATCACTACTATGTTAGGCTCTTCGTTGGGATGAAGTTGAAATTTCACTCCCATCCACCCATGGCTATAGTTTGTTTTACTATAGTTAAGCACTTCCACCGTATCGGCAAAAGCAAAGAAGTTGGTAGCTGTTTTTTTTTTTGAGAGCAAACCAACCAACTCGTGATACTCGTATTTTAGCATCTTCAGTAGGCGGTCCTCCGACACATAACGTCCCGATTTATTATCGTTGTAATTTGCATCACTAAAACTTTTGTCGTAAGCCGAAATAGTTTTGGCAATGGTGCCCGAAGCACCTCCTGCAAGAAAGAAATGTCTAGCAACTTCCTGTCCTCCACCAATTTCGGCAAATGTCCCATAAAAATCACTATCAAGATTAATTTGCAAAGCTTTTCGTCCTGTAGGTATTATTTCGTGTTGCACCTGATAATTATTTTTCGTTTAACAATTTTTTTAGCTCTTTATTTTCATCACGCAAACGTGCTGCTTCAATAAAATCAAGTACTTTAACGGCCCCCTGCATTTCTTTTTTATTTTTTTCAATAATTTCCAAAATTTGTGGTCGTGTCATATATTGTACAACAGGATCGGCAGCAATAGAAGTTTCCTCTTTTTCGACATAATAAGTTTTTTCGGATTTCCGTTTGTTGTCAACTACGGCCGTTTGCCCCATTATGGCATCTATTGATTTTATGATTGGAGTAGGAGTAATGCCATGTTTTTGGTTGTATGCCAATTGCTTGTCACGCCGGCGGTTGGTTTCGTCTATGGTACGTTGCATTGAACCAGTGGTTTTATCAGCATAAAATATTACTTTGCTATTGATATTACGGGCAGCACGACCAGCTGTTTGTGTTAGCGAACGTTCCGAACGCAGAAAACCTTCTTTGTCGGCGTCGAGTATAGCCACAAGTGCTACTTCGGGCAGATCAAGGCCTTCGCGTAACAGGTTTACACCTACCAAAACATCGAAATTGCCAAGACGCAAACCACGCATAATTTCTATCCGCTCAAGTGTATCTACATCCGAATGAATATATCGCGTTCTTACGTCAAGTTTCAACAAATATTTTGTCAACTCCTCTGCCATGCGCTTGGTAAGTGTGGTTACCAAAATACGCTGTTGTGTTGCAATGGTTTTGTCAATTTCGTCTAACAGATCGTCAATTTGATTCAGGCTGGGTCTGACCTCAATAACCGGTTCAAGCAAACCTGTGGGACGTAAAACTTGTTCAACTACAACACCACCAGCATGCTGTAATTCGTAATCGGCCGGTGTAGCACTAACATAAATCACCTGACGCGTAAGTTGCTCAAATTCATCAAATTTCAAAGGACGATTGTCCATAGCCGAAGGTAACCTGAAACCGTATTCCACTAAATTTTGCTTCCGCGAACGATCGCCACCATACATAGCTCTGATTTGCGGAACCGTAACATGACTTTCGTCGATAATAATAACATAATCGTCAGGGAAATAATCAAGAAGACAAAAGGGACGCGATCCTGGCTTGCGACCATCAAAATAACGTGAGTAATTCTCAATTCCCGAACAATAACCCAACTCACGCATCATTTCCACATCATAAGTTACTCTCTCTTCTAATCGTTTGGCTTCTTGGTGCTTACCCATTTCTTGATAATAGTCTACCTGCCTTTGCATATCCATCTGTATTTCCACCAGTGCCGATTTCATTTTATCCTGAGAAGTTACAAAGATGTTGGCTGGATAAATAGTTATCGAATCTTTATTTTCAATACGTCTCCCTTCGAGCGTATCAAGAGTTTCAAGACTTTCAATTTCGTCACCCCAAAAGATAATACGGAAAACAATATCGGTATAAGCTGGAAAAACATCTACCGTATCACCTTTTACCCGGAAATTTCCGCGTTTCAACTCAATTTCGTTGCGTGAATAAAGTGCGTTAACCAAATCACGTAGAAATTTATTGCGACTTATTAATTGGCCTGTATTCAAGTTGATAACATTGTTGGTGCAATCGTCGGGATTGCCAATTCCATAAATACACGAAACTGAAGATACTACAACAATATCACGACGTCCCGATAGTAGAGAAGAGGTTGCGCTGAGCCGGAGTTTTTCAATTTGTTCATTAATAGAAAGGTCTTTTTCAATATAGGTGTTGGTAACGGGAATGTAGGCTTCGGGTTGATAATAATCGTAATAAGACACAAAATATTCCACGGCATTTTCAGGAAAAAACTGCATAAACTCACCGTAAAGCTGAGCTGCAAGTGTTTTGTTATGGCTCAAAATCAAGGCCGGACGGCCTACTTCGGACAATACGTTGGCAATGGTAAAGGTTTTTCCTGAACCGGTAACACCAAGCAATACCTGCGCTTCGTCGCCACGATTTAAGCCTTCAACAAGTTGTTTGATAGCTTCGGGCTGGTCGCCATTGGGTTTGTATTCCGATGTAAGTTTGAAATTCATAAATCTGCAACAAAAATAAGTATTTTAACCCAACTAAAGTTTGTGACAGAACATAGACACATCGTAAAAATAGCTTTATTATAAATAGCTGAATATCTTTTGAAATGAAGTTGATTAAAATTCGTAAACATTCCATATAGTAATAATAAGCATATAAATGTCTCTGCCTGTATAAATTTAACATTGTCGTTTCCGTTTTTGTTTCTGTTTCTTTTTGTTAGTAGGCTGTGAGATATATTTAATGTTTGCTAATATACGATATCATTGAATTTGCCTTGCTTTCATTGATTTAAGGAATATATAAATGTCCTATAATATATATTATGTTAAATAGTTCTTTTTAAAAAAGAAAAGGGCAAAGCTTACCCTTCCCATCATAAAATTATTTCCCTTTTAATTCTTTCAATTTATCAATCATTTTCAAACGTGCATAGGCTTCTTTTAAAGCCTTCAAAGTAGGAATATCATTCGGGTGCAACTTCAAAGATTTCTCAAGCCACGGTACTGCTTTCTTCAAATTGTCGTTGGCTTCTCCATTAATTTTGTTATATTTTTTCACAGCATCAAGCGGCAGATCGTTGGCTGTTTTCTGCAATTCCGATGCTTTGTTTACAAAAATTGCACCTATATTGTAATATGCTTCAAAGAAATCAGGTTTAGCTTTCGCAGCATTCTTATAGTACGTTTCGGCAGAGTCTGTTTTACCCGCATCATCATAACTTTTTCCTATTAAAAAATAGAAGTTTGCATTATTAATATTTCCGGT
The DNA here is from genome assembly GCA_003232915.1 of Bacteroidota bacterium. Classification (GTDB taxonomy): domain Bacteria; phylum Bacteroidota; class Bacteroidia; order Bacteroidales; family F082; genus Sulfidibacterium. Next base: position 65,815 of record QIKE01000106.1, read on the forward strand.
ATCTTTTGCAATAGCTTCTTTCAGGCTTGATATCAATTTATCCGAGTCACCTTTTTCGAGGTATAATTGAGCCTCTTCGAGCAAAAGTTTCAGGTTATTGGGATAACGAACTCTCCCTTCTTTCAAAGTTGCCATAGCTTCGGTGGTATCGCCAATTTGTTTAAGTGAACGGCTATAGAACAAATAAACTCGGGGATCGTTAAAGTGTTTTTCGATACATTCTTTCAAGTATTTGGCTGCAACATTGGGTTTTTTATCCAATACGGCGCTCATTCCAATGTTGAAAGCAGCAACAGTATCAAATTGTCCTACGTCTACGGCGACTCGAAAGGCATTTTTAAAAGCCGCAATAGATTTAGCGTAATTTTTCTGGTTAAATCTATATGCCCCAATTCGGTAAAATACATTGGTTAAATTGTGTAGATTCAAATTGATGTTAGCTTTAAATTTACCTTTTACGTCAAGTTTTTTAGCTTTTTCCAATGATCTCAAGGCAACGACAGCGGCATTAGTATCCAATTTTTGATAGGCTGCTATCGGTGAGGTAGCAATTTTGTAATAAATAGCTCCTCGGTACAACCAAGTTTTGGCATCATTTATTGTTTTAGGATGTTTGGCGGCTTTGTCAATAGCTTCCTTAGCTTTATCAAGTTTTCCATCGTTAAAATAAAAATAGGCACTGGTTCTAACGCTTTTTTGTGCAAAACTTCCCAAAGTCATAAGTAAAAAAGCCATACTGAAAATAATTCCGATTTTTTTCATATGTTTATAATTTTATAATTAACTGCTTGTCCGTATTTTAGTTTTGTCACGATTTTTGCTGCCTGCGGGCAAAAATCCCGCCAAAACCGATACTCGTTTTTTCATTCCCCCGACTTGAAAGTCGGGTTTACTAATATTACGCCCCTACGGGGCTTTTATAATTATTCTTCTGTGTGTTTAAAACCGGTCATGGATGTTTCATATTATTAAATTTTAGAAAATACAAATATATTATAATTTAAAAACAATACCGTTTTAGATAAAAATTTATCGTGTTTCTAAATAATAAATTTAATTATCATCTGCTATTGTATCTGTATTATCCTGTGTTTCTTTGCTTTGACTTTCGTTGCTTTGTGTTTCATCCTGTATCACATTATCTTCCGGTTCGAGTTTGGTTTTGGCTTCCTCGTCGACTTCAACTTTCGCAACAGCGGCAATTTCGTCGTTGTTGTTGAGTTTAATAAGACGAACTCCTTGAGTTGCTCTACCCATCACCCGCAACGATTCAACAGACAAGCGTATAGCAATACCCGATTTATTGATAATCATCAAGTCGTCATAATCGGTAACGTTTTTTATGGTAATAAGTTTACCGGTTTTTTTAGTAACATTTAATGTCTTCACTCCTTTGCCTCCTCTATTGGTAATGCGGTAATCGTCTATATTAGAACGTTTTCCGTATCCTTTTTCCGAGACAACCAGAATATCATAATCGTTATTTTCGACGCAAATCATACCAACCACTTCATCTGAGTCGTCGGCGAGGCGAATTCCACGTACACCGGCAGCATTTCGTCCCATTGGGCGTACGGTTGCCTCTGGAAAGCGTATAGCTCTACCTGATCGCAATGCGAGCAACACTTCGTTAGACCCGTTAGTAAGACGTGCGGCAAGCAGTTCGTCGCCTTCGCGAATAGTGATAGCATTGATGCCGTTTAGGCGAGGACGCGAATATGCTTCGAGAGATGTTTTTTTTATGACGCCTTTTTTTGTTGCCAGAATAATATAATTGTTATTGACGTATTCTTCGTCTTTCAGATTTTTAATGTTAATAAAAGCTTTTACATTGTCGTCGGGATTAATTTGAATCAGGTTTTGAATGGCCCTGCCTTTGGATGTCTTGCTTCCTTGTGGAATTTCGTAAACCCTCATCCAGAATACTTTGCCTTGTTCGGTAAAGAAAAGCATATAGTTATGGTTGGTAGCAATGAAAAGGTGTTCAAGGAAGTCCTCGTTACGGGTTGTACTACCTTTTGAACCGCGTCCTCCCCTATTTTGCACACGATATTCGGTTAGGGGAGTTCTTTTTATATAACCCAAATGCGAAATGGTTATTACCACGGGTTCATCCGGAATTACATCTTCCATACGGATGTCGTCGGCAGTATAAACGATTTGTGAGTTACGTTCGTCGCCGTATTTTTCTCTTAACGTGCGCAATTCGTTTTTGATAATTTCCATTCGCAGGTTTTCGTCACCAAGGATTTCTTTTAGTTCGACAATCAGTTTTTGCAATTCTTCGTAATCTGATTTCAGTTTGTCTCTTTCAAGGCCGGTAAGTTTTTGCAAACGCATATCAAGAATTGCTTTGGCCTGAACTTCTGACAATTCAAATCGTTCGATAAGTCCGTTTTTGGCTTCTTCGGGAGTTTTAGATGCCCTGATCAGGATAATAACTTCATCAATATTATCCAGCGCAATTATTAAACCTTCAAGAATATGTGCTCGTTTTTCGGCTTCATTAAGGCGGTATTTTGTTCGCCGGATAACAATTTCGTGGCGGTGTTCAACATAATAAACAATTAGATCTTTAAGATTTAGTAGATGGGGTCTGCCTTTCACCAAAGCAATGTTGTTGACACTGAACGAACTTTGCAGTGCCGAGAGTTTATAAAGTTTATTGATAACAATGCTTGAAATAGCATCTTTTTTTAGGTCGTAAACAATTCGCATTCCGTTACGGTCCGATTCATCGTTGATATCTGAAATTCCTTCAATTTTCTTATCGTTAACAAGGTCGGCAGTTTTCTTAATCATATCGGCTTTATTCACCATATATGGTATGGAATAGGCCACGATGCGTTCACGTCCCGATTTGGTTTCTTCCACCTGCACTTCGCCACGAATAACAACACGCCCTCTACCAGTTTCAAAGGCTGATTTTATCCCTTCATAGCCATATATAATACCTCCTGTGGGGAAATCAGGTGCTTTGATGAAATTCATCAATTCGGGAATAGTAATATCATTATTGTCGATGTAAGCAATAATACCGTTAACTACCTCCGTGAGATTATGAGGAGCTATGTTAGTAGCCATACCAACAGCAATACCCGATGCTCCGTTAATCAATAGGTTAGGTATTTGTGCCGGAAGTACTGTTGGCTCAAGAATAGTATCATCAAAATTTAATGAATGGTCAACGGTGTCTTTATCAATATCAACAAGCATTTCTTCGGCTACTTTTTGCAAACGGGCTTCTGTATAACGCATAGCTGCAGGGCTGTCGCCGTCAATTGATCCGAAATTACCTTGTCCGTCAACGAGAGGGTAGCGGAGCGACCATTCCTGTGCCATACGCACCATAGTGTCGTAAACCGAGCTGTCGCCATGTGGGTGAAATTTTCCCAATACCTCCCCTACTATTCTCGCTGATTTTTTGTACGGGCGATTTGAAAATACACCAAGTTCATACATTCCGAACAACACTCTGCGATGGACAGGCTTTAAACCGTCTCTGACGTCTGGCAAAGCACGAGCCACAATTACCGACATAGAATAGTCGATATAAGCAGACTTCATCTGCTTTTCGATATTGACCTTTACAATTTTTTCTCCTTCATGAGCACTTTCCATGCATTTAACTCCTTTTTTATTAATACGCTGCAAAAATAAGAATTAATACCAAAAAAAACCGTTTTCTTTGTATTCAAATAATCATAATGTTAACAAAACATTGTTAACAATTAGTCTTTTTAATAAGTCGGAAAACTAAAAAAGGTTGTAATTTTGAATAAAAGAAATAAAAACCTGGAAATCTCGAATTTTAGTGTTTGAAATTAATATCTCTTAATTTATTTCTATTTAATCTCGTATTAAGGTATTGTGTAATTTTGCAACGAATTTGAAAAATTTATATGGAAACAAAGTTTTCTCAACGAATGAAAGATGTGATGTCGTATAGCCGTGAGGAGGCAGTACGGCTTGGGAATAATTATATTGGTTTGGAGCATTTTCTACTCGGTATTTTGCGCGAAGGAGAAGGAACAGCAGTCCGGTTGCTAACTAATTTTGGTATTGATTTAAAATCACTTAAGCGCAATATTGAACAATCGGTACGCAATACTCGGGGGACTTCACTTGAGATGGAAAATATACCGGTTGTAAAACAAGCCGAAAGAGCCTTGAAAATAACTTATCTTGAGGCACGAGTTTTCAAGAGCGAATTGATTGGTACCGAGCATCTTTTGCTTGCTATTTTAAAAGACGAAAACAATTTGGTAACAAATAAGTTAAAAAGTCTAGGAGTAAATTATCAATTAGTAAAAGAAGAATTACTTTCCACGCACAAGCAAAATCCTGATCGTCAGGGACATGTAAGTCCCACTGCCGAATTTCCTGGAGAAACAGAAGAGCCCGGAAGAGGGGGCGTAAGCCGTCCGTTTGGAACCGGTAAAAAATCGGGAGAATCGAAATCGAACACACCCGTATTAGATAATTTTGGCCGCGACTTAACACGGGCTGCTGAAGAAGGCCGTCTCGATCCCATAGTTGGGCGCGAAAAAGAACTCGAAAGAATAGCACAGGTGCTAAGTCGGCGAAAGAAAAATAACCCTATTCTTATCGGAGAACCTGGAGTTGGTAAATCGGCCATTGCCGAAGGACTTGCGTTGCGTATTATTCAGCGAAAAGTATCGCGAGCTTTATTCAGCAAAAGAATTATCACCCTCGACATAGCTTCTATTGTGGCCGGAACTAAATATCGTGGACAATTTGAAGAAAGAATGAAAGCCGTGCTGAACGAGTTGACAAGAAATCCGGACATTATTCTTTTTATCGACGAAATTCATACTATCGTCGGAGCAGGTAATGCCTCAGGAAGTCTTGATGCCTCCAATATGTTTAAACCAGCTCTCGCTCGAGGCGACTTGCAGTGTATAGGAGCTACCACGTTAGACGAATACCGGCAATACATAGAAAAAGACGGTGCTCTCGAAAGAAGATTTCAAAAGGTACTTGTCGATCCCACTACACCGGACGAAACAACAGAGATCCTAAAAAAAATAAAAGAAAAATACGAAGACCATCATCTTGTAAGATATACTAATGAAGCTATTCGTGCTTGTGTAAACCTAACCAACCGCTATATTAGCGATAGATATCTTCCCGATAAAGCCATTGATGCATTGGACGAAGCCGGTGCCAGAGTTCACATCAGCAATATGCATGTGCCTTCCGAAATTATCAACCTCGAACATTCTATCGAAGAAATTAAACATAAGAAAACACAAGCTATTAATAGTCAGAAATTTGAAGAAGCGGCTCAATTTAGAGATATCGAAAGAAGATATACCGATGAACTGCAACGAGCCAAAAAACGGTGGGAAGAAGATGCTCGTATTCATCGCGAAGTAGTTTCCGAAGAAAATGTTGCTGAAGTAGTGGCTATGATGACAGGTATTCCTGTAACCAATATTGCACAAAGCGAAAGCCAGCGGTTGATAAATATGGAACCTGAATTGCAAGCAGAAGTTATCGGTCAAGAAGAGGCAATTAAAAAGGTGGTGAAAGCCATCCGGCGAAACCGTGCCGGCCTAAAAGATCCGAAAAAACCTATCGGATCATTTATTTTTCTTGGCCCCACCGGTGTTGGAAAAACATATCTTGCCAAAATGCTTTCAAAATATATGTTCGATTCGGAAGATGCCCTTATACGTATTGATATGAGCGAATATATGGAAAAATTTGCCGTTTCTCGTCTTGTAGGAGCACCTCCCGGATACGTTGGCTACGAAGAAGGTGGACAACTTACCGAAAAAGTCCGTCGTAAACCATACTCCATTATACTGCTTGATGAAATAGAAAAAGCACATCCCGATGTTTTCCACCTGCTTCTTCAGGTGCTCGACGACGGACAGCTAACCGATAGCCTAGGGCGAAAAGTCGATTTTAAGAATAGCATTATAATAATGACTTCCAACATCGGTTCGCGGCAGTTGAAAGATTTCGGACATGGTGTCGGATTTTCGACACAAGCTAAACGCGAAAACCGCGCCAGCCATACACACGGTGTAATTGAAAATGCCCTAAAACGTACTTTTGCACCCGAATTCCTCAACCGTATCGACGATGTGGTGATTTTCGAATCGCTAAAACGTGAAGATATACACAAAATTATTGATATCGAACTTTCGCAACTTTACGGAAGAATTCAGGAGATGGGATATTTTATAACGGTGAGTGAAAAGGCAAAAGATTTCTTGATTGAAAAAGGCTGGGACGAACAATTCGGTGCAAGACCGTTGAAACGAGCTATCCAAAAATATGTGGAAGACCCGCTTGCCGAAGAAATTATAAAAACCACCCTAAATGAAGGTGACAACATAATGGTTGATTTGGATGCCAAAAAAAATGATATAAAAGTTGAAATATCTAAACCTAAAACTCTGGTTGTTAGTGAAGATGAAACAAAAAGACCGGCTAAAAAAGATAGCTCGGTAAATTAGCACGGTAAACCGAAAACCCTCTCCCCTACCCTTTCGCTGTTTCGCAATATTGTTATGCAGAATATTCTTGTAATCTCATAAGTTGGAAAACTATTCCACACTGTGTATTTCATTGCGATAAAACTCTTATTTTGGTAATATGTTCAACTGAATTTCCCTACCAGAAAGGTACTTCAACGTGTGAGCATTTTTACAAAAACCAGAGAAGCAACCTCTTTGCTTCTATAGGAACGATAAACAACGTCATCGTCTTTATTTTCCGTATTTGTAATGTTCCCTAAGCATCTTGCCCAGCCAAATCCAAGCTCTGTTGCTATAAGGTTCGACACTGCTGTTATGAAAAGCATAAATAGGTTTTGTTTTTATCAACAATTTATCGGATTTTACTACAATGAATCCAGCAATACCAAGGGTTAGCTAAGATATTTTTCTTCGATTCGTTGCTATGTTCTGATCATGTCTTCTA
>QIKE01000065.1 GCA_003232915.1 Bacteroidota bacterium
AGATTATAAATTCAGATCAGGGCAGTCAATTTACCTGTCCGTTATGGGTAGAATATTTGCAGGGAAAGCAAATCAAAATCAGCATGGATAGTAAAGGTAGAGCGCTGGATAATATTTTCATTGAACGGTTATGGCGAACAGTAAAGCAGGATTACGTCTATTTACATCCGGCAGAAGACGTAATAGAATTGTATAAGGGATGAAAAGGTTTTTTCAAGTATTATAACCATCAGAAAACACACCAGGGAAATAGGAAGAGTTTGCCCGGTAGAGTTATACAAAATAGCATCCTAAGACATGAATAAAAGAGAAAAAGAACAGAGAATAAAAGCTGTTAATATTGGGAAATAACTCTGCGAGTTATTTCCCAATATTAACAGCAATAATAATACAAATAAGAATAAAAAACTCAATTAAGAAAAGTCGATTCGTGGTCTGAAAGATGGGGGGGTACTTTATTTACTCCTTGGCGCGCGAATGTTTCGCTTGTCTTAGCTTACTGACAGTTTATTGAACAATGAACAATATCAAGGCAAAAGAAGATTATGTTTATTCATCTGGAGTAGATTATGCCGTGGGGAAAGGTTTGCTTAAGATTGAAACTTATAGGTTGAAGTTTAATGGTGATTATGGGCACGCGGAACATCCGCGTGCCAGTGTCCGGTTGCAGACGAGGGACTGATGAGGGGATTTCCATCTTTCAAATCTCCTTGAACATCGAACACTGATTAACGATTGAAGATTTTAGAAGTTTTGATAACCTTGAAGTTGCCCGGTTCAGGAAATCAGTTTGTCGTCACAAACAAATCTTACATCGACGTTCGGTGATCGGTGTTCGATATTCTTCCTCCCACAATCATTTCTACTTTCCGGAAAGAATTTTGCAAAATGCGGCTTGAGAAAAAATCGGCAAACCCTGATTATAAAACATTATTTCGACTTTATCATCGTCAGCAACATCTTAAACCTGTTTTCAGCCTCAACGGCATGGGGGATGTTGGCCGGCATAATGATAATCCCGTTTTCTTTTACCTCAAACGGTTTTTTGTCGAGAACGATAACCGCCGACCCGTCCAGCACCTGAACCAACGCATCAAAAGGGGCAGTGTGTTCGCTCAGAGACTGTCCTTTGTCAAAAGCAAACAGGGTTACCGAACCCGTTTCTTTGTTTAAAATCGTACGGCTGACGATGGCCCCTTCCGAATAATCAATGCTGGTATTCAACTCCGCCACTTTCCCTTTGTCAAATTCTTTCTTCTCCATTTTTACAAGTATTTATTCTATGCAATAATACGACTAAAAGTCCATTTATAACAGGAGTCGTATATCAAATTAAGGTGTTATCTGTCATATTTTTAAAGAGGTTTTCTGTTAATGAGTGGCCTTTTTACATTGGGTTAATTTTTTATTCCGCAAGCGTAATTGAGTTTTTTTTGGTTAGGATTAAAAATTCAAGGATTTCCGGCGTTTACATCCTACCGTCGCATTGCCATCCCTAATAAAAGATATAAAAACAACTTCTTCAATTTGGATTGGGGAACAAACCAAAGCCACTTTCTAATGAGGTGGATGCTTTACTTGTTGTGCGGCTCGTACATTTTTTTAAATGGAACAATTTGTCCCGTTTCGTTCACAACAACACCTACATTATTGTTGGTTCAGATTACAGTTTTACAAATTTTTTCACAAAAGTATTTTGCCCGTCACTTACTTTTATCAAGTAAAAGCCATTGGATAAACCGGATAAAAATAATGACTTCTGATCGTTACGGGTTTTAAACCTACGGAATATTTTTCCTTCGAAGTCAGAAATGGAAATTGTTTTTGTGGTTTGCGAGTTGGGATGCTCAAAATACAACATCAACTTATCTTTCACCGGATTGGGACCCAAACGAAAATAAACCGGATTTTCAATTTTTTCGGGCAGCCCAATGATAATACTTTTTACTTTTTCCAAAGTCCAATTGTTGGGGTCGACTTGGAAAGCAATAACCTGTTTTTCAAAAGGTACCACATAATTGTTTATGTTATCGGTTTGCCAAAGGCTGATAATGGTGTCGCTACCGTCAGCAAAAACCAATTTGTAATCCATCAGCATAGTAAATAAAGTGGTATAAGGTGTTGATGTTGTTTGGACAGAAGAAAGATGAAACTTTCCGTTATTGTAATACCATTCGTAACTATAATAAGGGAAGCCTCTGCCATAATACCATTGGTTAAAAAAGTAATCGAAATTGGTACCGGTAACAGCTTCTGCCACATTTTTAAAATCTTCGCCGGTAGCCGTACTGTCGGCGTATTGAATTTGAAAAGTGTCCAACACATCAAAAAATACTGAATCGTTTTGAATTTCGTGTCGTAGCATATGGATTATAGAAGCTCCTTTGTCGTATGTAAGTTGTCCGTTGAAAATACGCCATTCGTTACCTGGGAAAACTTGCTCTTCAGGAATATAGACGCTTCCTGCCGAACTTGATGTATCGGACATAGCATTTTTTTGCGTTTTGATGATAAACGACTGTCCGGCATTCCAACCTTGAAGTTTTTCTACGGCGAGATAGTTTGAATAAGTGGCAAAGCCTTCGTTAATCCAAATGTCGCTCCAAGTTGCACAAGTAACATTGTCGCCGAACCACATATGCCCCAACTCGTGTGAAACCAAATGAAAGCTAAACCCACCGATAGTAGTCATAGTTTGATGTTCCATACCACCGCTAAGTTCTGTTAGGCAATGCCCGTATTTTTCATCCGCAAAGGGATAGATAGTATAGAGGTTGGAATAGAGTTCTAAAATTGCGGCAGTTTCGTCAATTCCTGCTTTGTTTGCTTGAAGGCAAGAAGGAGTATCGTAAATAAAATTTTGTATCAATACCGAATCGCCGTTTAATCCCGCCGGGTGGGCATAAACGTCGTAATCTTGATAGTCGGCCACCGCAAACGACAACAGATAGTAATCAATGGCATGGTGCTCTTTCCATTCGTAGCGTTTTTTACCGTTGCCAAGGTCGGTAACATTGGTCAATAGTCCTTCCGATCCTGCCATATAAGCCGAATCGCAAGTAAGGAAAATCCAGGCCGAGTCGGCTTTGTCCTCCAAAACTTGTTTTACGGGAAACCAGTCTTTAGCTGCAAAAGGCTCTGACAATGTCCATGTAACATCTTTGTTGTAGGTATAGGAATGATCGTGAGTAACACCACTAAAAAACCCTCCCGTCGGTGGTTGGCCGTGGTAATAAATTTTTGCTGTAAAATAATTGCCTATGGGTATTGCACTGACAGGAACCAACACATTATTTCCGTCGTGGATAATATTAGTATCGCGTACGTCATTCATAAAAAACGAGTCGATAGTCATTTCGGGTATTAGTTCAAAAGCAAACGTATCTACTTGAATTACAGCCGTTGCTCCAATACTTGTGTTGCCACTGATATAAATATTAGCCGGGCTAACATTAATATCAATAAAGTAAAAATGGACATCGTAATCCCACAAATGATCATTTTGCCAAAGATAATTGGGATCGAAAACCTTTAATGCTTTTTGATGTTGAAAATACTCCTGTTTACCATCGTTGGGTATCAGGTCGTTCCACTGTGCAAAACTTGCATAAGAGATTAACGACAAAATAATAAGAGTAAAAAGCCTTCTCATAGTATTTAATTTTATGATTACATAGGGATAAAAGTACAAATAATGACAGGCAATACAAAAGAAACGTTGCCTGAAACAGAAAAGAAAGGTATTGAAAGGCTAATGAATAATTAGTATTTTAGTAACCACGGTTTGGGTACCGTCGTCGTTGGTTACAAAAACAAGGTAAACTCCGGTAGCTGCTTTACGTCCGTCGAAATTGTAGCCGTTCCATATAGCCTGCCCCCCCTCGGCAGTAGTTTCAAATACCAGATTTCCGTATGTATCGGTAATTTTTACGTTAGCATTACTCACCAGATTTTTTATGGCAATGAGGCCGTTAAAGTTTGCACGTACAGGGTTGGGATAGGCATATACACCCGAATTAGTTGGTCCTCCCTGAGTAGCTGTGCTGCGATACGAAATAATGCCATTGGTTGTGCCTATAAATACTTCACCATTTGAATTAATAGTAATACCGGTAATGTTGTTAGACAATAGTGGACTGTTAGTAGTAGTAAAATGATGGATTTCTTTCAAGCCGTCAGGCGATAAAAGAAAAACCCCTGCTCTTTCGGTACCTATCCATTTTCGGTTGGCACCGTCAATGGCAATAGCAGTTATCTGTTCGGTTACAAGCAAAATGTCGGCCAGTCCCGAACCATCGTTGCGAGGTACCAAAATTTGATGAGCATCGAAATCGGCTCCTGGAATAAAAATGTTTTCGGGTGAGCTAAACACGGCTATGCCTTTGTCGGTGCCAACCCACACGGAACCGTCATTATCGGCGGCAAACGAAAAAACTCCGTTGCCGGGAATAGCACCGTTACCGGTAGCCGAACCGAGGACTTTTACCTGATCGTCGGTTGGGTCGTCGAGTGTTCCGTTGTCGTTAAAAACAATTAAAAATCCGAATTTTCTCATGATAATCCATTTATAATTGTTCTTATCAACCATCATGTTTCCTATGTCGATGGCACTAAGAGAACCACCAAGGTTAAATGATTTCCATTCTCCGTTATCTTTCATCACCGAAAGCAGGTTGGGGGCACCTGTGTTAGCAACCCAAAGGTTGTGATAGCTATCGAAATCAAGACCACTGATATTTACTTGATCGGGTGCCGCAACCCAAGGACGTAAACTACTGTTATTAACAGAATATATAGTTGACAATTTGTTGTTTACAAATTTCAGCACCCCATCTTGCCAGCTGCCTACATAAGCAATATTGGGATTGTCTGGGTCAACTTTTACACTCACAAAGTCGGTAATGGTATCAAATGCATCGGTATTTTTTCTATTAAAGGTCGTCCATGTTTCGTTTGTATAAGAAAATATTCCGTCAAGCATATACAATTTCGACCAATTCGATTGTCTTCCGCCCGGTGCCACCCAAACGTTTGTGCCCGCTGCGTCTAGTGCATATACATTTTTTGTTCCCGGTCCGTTGGGAAGAATAATTTCGCCGTTCCACCCTTCTGCCCAAGTTTTCAACAAACCGCTTTTCGAATCACCTATCCAAATATCGCCAGCTTTATCTTTCTGTGCGGCATATGGTTGTATCCTGTTTTTCGATGGATTCCATATGTTATATAAATCTTTGCCATCTGTACCGTAAACATAAACATTGTATCGCCCTACCAAGAGCATTTCGTTGCCAAAAACATTCATTTGCCAATGACGTGCATGGTTGTTGGGCTGAAAATAATCCCATGTGCTACCATTGAAAACATACATAGTGTCGCCATCATAACCCCCATTATCATAATTAACATAAACTTTTCCGCCAAAAACAGCTATAAGATTGTATGTTAACGAAGGTTTGTGTAAACGTAAATCTTTGTGCCATTCATTGAAGTCGGCAAGATTCAATGCGTTTTTATTGGCATAATAAATACCGTTTTCGGTAGCAGCAAATAGTGAGGTATCGTTCACGCTCATGTCAAGTACATTAACAGCATCGCCGTTAGCACCAATATAATACGTGTCTTTTATCTCTTGTTTTTTCATATCAAGTACCACAATGCCAAAACCACAGGAGAGGTAAGCATACGAGCCGATAAACATAATGTTGTTGATGGTTTTATTGCCGAGAATTTCTTTGTCGCGAATATCAGACAGATTGATGATTTCACCTTTATCGTTTATCAAATCAATATTGGCGTCGGTATATGCTATTAGCAAAGTGTGCAACTGTTCGTTATAAGCTATCTTTTTGATACCCACATCGTGTAAACCTTTTATCTTATCAATACGTTCGATACGATTGTCGTTTGTATTGTAAGTAAACATGTCATAAGGCGTAGCGGCATAAATAAGATTTTTGGCCACTGCTACATCAATTACGGTTTTGTATGGAAGATCGGTACGCCATTGACCAATTGCTGTTTCTTGTGAATAAGCCGAAAAAGATATTAAAGTAAAAGACAATACAAAAGTAAGGAAAGTGTTTTTCATATAACTGAATATTTTTATAATATAGGGTTAACTAAAAAAAATTATAATTATTGCAATTTCCATACGCATAATTGCATCAACAAAGATAAACGAAACAGTTTACCCTATTTATTTTATCTTTGAACGAAATTGAAACTTTGCCTAATGAGTATAAATGAGAAAACCTATCGGTCTCTTCAAATCAACAACATGATTTGCGATTGTTGCGTAAAATTACTACATTTATTGCTTGAAAAAGACGGTGTTGAAGTTGTAGCTGCAAAAGCGGGAGAACTGAGAATAGCATACGACAACCGTCAAGTTTCGTTTTATGATATTGAAAAAATCATTAATAAAAACGGATTTTATATTATCAAAGAAAAAGAAAAAGAGTTGATTAATCACTTGAAAATTGCTGTAATTGAACTGGTACATTACACTACTTTTAATGCAATGGTACGCAATTCCGATTTTCTTGTGGAAAAATTTTGCAAATCATACCAATATCTGTCAGCATTGTTTTCGAAACACGAAGGAATAACCCTTGAAAAATACATTATCTTACAAAAGATCGAAAAAGTAAAGCAATTGCTTTTTGAAGAAGACCTAAGCTTGAGCGAAATTGCTTATATGATGGGCTACAGCAGTGTCCAGTATTTATCAACCCAGTTTAAAAATGTTGCTGGTGTTTCGGTTACCGAATTTAAAAAGAAACCGATAAAATATATGCAATCAATTGATAAAGTGGGCCAAAAAGGGTGAAACCGAACAAAAGTATTTCTATATGCAACTTTTATTATTTACTATGGCATCCGGCTTTTTTGGCTTTGTCGCCATCAGTTTATTGATATTGGCTTGCTGATGACGGCTATGCTAATTGATGCCTGTGGAAGGGCCATTCAGGGGAGTATTTGTGGCTTTTACTATTTCTATTTTGGTAAATTAATTCATTCATTTTTGTAATACCTCATAATATCTTTTTCTCATTGCTGATAACGTTTGATCGTTTGCTTTATTTTGGCTTCTATGTTCCTGGCATTTTTTGCCAATTGTCCAACAAGCAGTTATCTTACATCTTTGTACGAAAGTAGTGGCGCATCTTCTTTGATGTTAATTCGTTGCTCAGTAACAAATAGCATTGCCATTGAAGTAAGCGCCATGCGGTTGTTCCAATCTTCCAGTTTCTTGAACTGTCCGGCATCTCAAAATATTATCTCGTTAATTAATATCCATATCAATATTTTCCCTTATCTTTGTTCCGTATTTCAAATTCTCTCCTTTATTAAGCGAGGTTTTTGATTTATAAAGAAGGGTGGAGAGATTAGGCTCTACGAAGCCCTGGCAACCTTCCGTTACAAGCGGAAAAGGTGCCAATACCTAACCTGCATTTGTGTGGGAAATGATAAATTAAAAACGGGAACTCAATGAGTAAAATGTTTGGCATAAGTGCCGATATTTGAACCGGATAACTTTTTTGGAGATAGTTTTCTTCAAAAGGCATTCCCTTTGATTCTTAAATTATGTACAATAACTTTAACCTGATGAAACCTGACGTACGCAAAGAGTTAGAAAAACGTGTCCTTGTCATAGACGGGGCTATGGGCACTATGATACAACGTTACCACCTTGAGGAGAAAGACTACCGTGGCGAACGCTTCCCTGAGTGGAATATTCTGCTGAAAGGCGACAACGACTTGCTGAATATCACCCAACCTGAAAGAATTGGTAAAATCCACGAGCAGTACCTTGAAGCTGGGGCGGATATCATAGAAACCAATACCTTCAACGGGACCAAAGTCTCACAAAGCGACTACGGATTGGAAGCATACGTGTTTGAAATAAATTACGAAGGAGCACGCTTAGCCAAAGAAGCTGCTGACAAATTTACGGTAGCCAATCCATCGCAACCGCGTTATGTTGCGGGCGCTATGGGTCCCACCAACAAAACCGCATCTATGTCGCCCAAAGTTTCCGATCCCGGCTTCCGCAACATTACATTCGACAACTTAGAGGAAGATTACTACCTACAAGCCTCTGCATTGCTTGATGGCGGTGCCGACATACTGCTTGTAGAAACAATTTTTGATACACTCAATGCTAAAGCAGCGCTGTTCGCCATCAACAGGCTGATGGAAGAAAAGAGCAAAAAAATACCGGTTATGATTTCAGGCACTATTACCGATGCCAGTGGTCGTACACTTTCGGGACAAACGTTAGAGGCCTTTTTCGACTCCATACAACATATCGACTTGCTAAGTGTGGGACTGAACTGCTCTATGGGTGCCGAACAAATACGCCCTCACCTTGCCGAATTATCGAAAATGGCACCTTTCAACGTAAGTGTCTATCCCAATGCAGGATTGCCCAACCAGTTTGGCGAGTACGACGAAAGTCCTGAAAAGATGGCGTCGCATATTAAAGATTTTCTTGATAATAAATATGCCAACATCGTAGGCGGCTGTTGTGGAACCACACCCGAACACATCCGTAAGATTGCAACGATAGCTCAAAAAGCCGAAAAAAGGCAACCGGCTCCGTATAAACACATTACCGAGTTGAGTGGTCTGGAACCCGTCAGGGTGGAAAAAGAAAAGAACTTCGTGAATATCGGCGAACGCACAAATGTAAGTGGCTCCCGTAAATTTGCCCGCTTAATTCGCCAAGGGAAGTACGAGGAAGCACTTTCGGTGGCACTCCATCAGGTGGAGGGCGGTGCTCAAATACTTGACGTGAGTATGGACGACGGCATGTTAGACGCCAAAAAGGAGATGGTAAACTTTTTGAATATGCTGGCTTCCGACCCCGAAATTGCACGCCTTCCTGTGATGATCGACTCCTCAAAATGGGAAGTTATTGAGGCCGGACTTAAGTGTGTGCAAGGAAAAAGTATTGTGAACTCTATCAGCTTGAAAAACGGTGAAGAAGAGTTCATAGAACATGCAAAAAAAATAAAAGCCTATGGCGCTGCGGTTGTAGTTATGGCTTTCGACGAAAAAGGACAAGCCGCTAATTTCGAACGGAAAATAGTCATCTGCCGACGAGCTTATAATTTGCTTACGCAAAAGCTAAACTTCCCACCCGAAAACATTATTTTCGATCCCAATATCCTTGCCATAGGCACCGGCATTGATGAACACAGCAATTATGCCCTTGACTACATTAAAGCAATAAAATGGATAAAAGAAAATCTGCCTTATGCCAAAGTTAGTGGCGGTGTGAGCAACCTCTCCTTTGCTTTTAGAGGAAACAACATGGTGCGCGAAGCTATGAACTCGGTTTTTTTATATCATGCTGTTAAAGCTGGAATGGATATGGGTATAGTAAACCCTGGAATGTTACAGATTTATGATGAAATATCCGAAGATTTGCGCTTGTTGGTTGAAGATGTAGTGCTCAACCGCAGACGTGACGCTACCGAACGGCTTTTGGCTTATGCACATCAAGTGGAAACCCGCAAAGAAGAACAAAAACAAAAACCCGATGCTTGGCGCAAAGAACCGGTTGAAAAACGGCTGCAACATGCTTTGATAAAGGGAATTACCGAATATATCGAACAAGATGTCGAAGAAGCTCGTCAGCTATATCCTTTAGCACTCGACGTAATAGAAATCCCCTTGATGAAAGGGATGAACATTGTGGGCGATCTTTTCGGCTCGGGAAAAATGTTTCTACCACAGGTAGTCAAAAGTGCCCGAGTGATGAAAAAAGCGGTTTCGTTTCTCCTGCCTTATATCGAAGCCGAAAAAACGGCAAAAGAAAAAAAAAGTGGTAATGTGAAAATTGTTCTCGCCACTGTAAAAGGTGATGTACACGACATCGGAAAAAATATTGTAGGCATTATCCTCTCATGCAATAACTACGATGTGATTGACCTCGGCGTGATGGTTTCCGCCGAAAAAATTCTTGAAGCGGTGATAAACGAAAAAGCAGACATTGTTGGCTTAAGCGGGCTGATTACTCCTTCGCTCGAAGAAATGGTGTATGTAGCACAAGAAATGAAACGGAAAAATATGCATGTTCCGCTACTTATTGGCGGTGCTACCACTTCACCCATACATACCGCCGTAAAAATCGACCCCGAATATTCCGATCCCGTGATTCATGTGCACGATGCTTCTAAAGTAACCAACGTGGTTAGCCAATTACTGTCTCCAACGCAAAAAGTCGCTTATCTGAAAAAGATGAAGGAAAAATACAAAATATTGAGAAACAAACATGAAAAAAATGCTATCGGCAAAAAGTATCTCTCGCTCGAAAAGGCCCGCCAAAACAGCTTCGATTGTGATTGGAAAAATACACCAATAGACAGTCCACAATTTATTGGCAACAAATATTTTAAACATTATTCCCTAAATGATTTACGCAACTATATCGACTGGACATTCTTTTTCCACGCGTGGAAATTGAACGGTCGCTATCCGGCTATTTTCAACGATCCTATAAAAGGGGAACAGGCAAAACAATTGTTTGACGATGCACAAAAAATGATGGATAAAATTATTGCTGAAAAAATGTTGCAAGCCAAAGGCGTTATTGGAATTTACCCTGCACAATCAGCTGGCGATAGCGTAAGAATTTTTGCAGATAAACAACTTGAAAAACCTTTAACTATTTTTCATTTCATTAGAAATCAGGAGAAAAAAGCAGATGACTCACCCAATTTTTGTTTAAGTGATTTTATTACTCCCGTCGAAAGTGGACAAATTGATTATCTCGGCTTTTTTGCGGTAACTGCGGGTTTTGGAATTGAAGAACATTTAAAAATTTTTAAAAAAGACAATGACGATTACAGTGCCATTTTACTAAAATCGCTGGCCGATAGACTCTCGGAAGCCTTTGCCGAACGAATGCACGAGATGGTACGCAAAAAGTACTGGGGATATGTAGCAAACGAGCAGTTGACACCGCAAGAAATTCTAAAAGAAAAATACCGGGGCATTCGCCCGGCACCCGGTTATCCCGCCTGTCCCGAGCATTCCGAAAAGCAAAAAATATTCGATCTGTTACAGGTCGAACAAAATGCAGGGATAACACTTACCGAACATTACGCTATGTATCCAGCGGCTTCGGTAAGCGGCTACTATTTCGCCAATCCGCAGTCGCGCTACTTTGCTGTTGGTAAAATTCTTCCCGATCAGGTAGCCGATTATGCTCACCGGAAAGGGCTTACCGTAAAAGAAGTTGAGAAATTGTTGAACATGAATCTAAGCTGAAATTCGTATTTTAAAAACATTTGAAAACTATGGAATTAAAAGTTACCGAACACATAAAAAACTCTTCTAATACACTGTTTTCCTTCGAGTTGCTACCACCTTTAAAAGGACAAAGTTTCGACTTGATACAAAAAGCCATCGACCCATTGTTAGAATTCAAGCCGGCGTTTATTAACATCACTTATCATCAGCAAGAGATGGTGTACGAAAACCTGAGCAACGGCTATATCAAAAAACGAACGGTACGCAAACGTCCCGGAACGGTAGGCATTTCGGCTGCCATAAAATACCATTACGGCATTCCCGTGGTACCACACATCATCTGCGGGGGTTTTACACGCGAAGAAACCGAAAATGCTTTGATTGACCTTAACTTTCTAGGAATTAAGAATTTACTTGTGGTTCGCGGCGATCCGCAACCCGGTATGCGCGTGTTTATACCCGAACACGACGGCAATGCCCATGCCATCAATCTCGTAACACAAATAAATGCTCTCAACCATGGCCGTTATCTCGAAGAAGGCTTAAAAAATACCCTTGCCACCGACTTTTGTATAGGCGTGGCAGGCTATCCCGAAAAACACAGCGAATCGCCCAATATGGAAAGCGATCTTCATTTTTTAAAAAAGAAAATAGAAGCCGGAGCATCCTACATCGTTACACAGATGTTTTTCGACAACAAAAACTATTTCGATTTTGTCGGCTTCTGTCGCTCAAAAGGTATTAAGGTGCCTATTATTCCAGGCTTAAAACCTATTGCAATAAAAAACCAACTTGTTTCTATACCGAAAACCTTCGGTGTGGACTTGCCCGAGGAGTTAGTAAAAGAAATTTTGAAATGTAACGATAATATAGCAGTGCGTCAGGTAGGTGTGGAGTGGGCAATTAAGCAATCGAAAGAGTTGATGCAATTCGGTGTTCCCGTACTCCACTATTATACTATGGGCAAATCGGATAATATCAGGAAAATTGCAGCTGCAGTATTGTAATTGTTTTTTATGGATTTGCTAAGTATGGAAAACACGCAAGCATTGCAGGACTAAAGTGAATATTTTTAACTTAATAGTATTGAACGTCCATGAAATAGGTCGACCGAAAAGTGTTACTTTACAATAAAGAAAAACCTCATATTGAGTTATAAAGAAAATCACCCATTCTATTTGAAAAGGATTATCTTTGCAATGGACAACAATCCGGTGCTGACAAGTCAACGACAGAATTAGCAACTCAAATAGTGGAAATAAGTAAGTGAAAACGGTCAATCTTATTTAGGCAATGACACTTCCTCGTACTACCTGTTCAACATTTTCAAGTCATTTTCCGTAAGAGGTCGGTAAAAAGTAGCTTTTTTGAAACGAACACTATAAAAATCCCTCAAACCCGCTATTTAAAGTAATTCCAAGATGGATTTTCCGTAATTTTGATGCCTTCAATTTTGTCGGGCTATGAACACCTTAAAAACAGAACAGGAAAGGCTTGAAATTTTGCGCCGATATCGTCGGATGATAGAGGCGTGGCATACCCGTAAAGAAGTTAAAGACCAGTGGGAGGTTCGAAAAGCATTCCGCCTTGCTGCCGGTGCACACAAAGATATGCGACGTAAATCGGGTGAGCCGTTTATTTATCACCCACTTGAAGTGGCTACTATTGCAGCCGGTGAAATCGGTCTTGGAAGAACGGCCATTATTGCAGCTCTTTTACACGACACTGTCGAAGATACCGAGATGCTGTTGGAGGACATCGAAGCCCTTTTTGGCAAGAAAGTAGCTACAATTATCGACGGTTTAACTAAAATTGATAAAATAAAAGGTACCGACACTACTGCACAAGTAGAAACCCTTAAAAAAATAATTCTGACACTTTCAGACGATGTGCGTGTTATTTTAGTGAAACTTGCCGATCGTTTACACAATATGCGTACTCTTGATGTGATGAGAGTGGAGCAGCAAAAGCGCGCCGCCTCCGAAACCTTGCACATTTATGCACCCATAGCCAGGCGTCTTGGTCTCCACGCAATAAAATCGGAATTATCCGACCTTGCATTAAAATATATTAACCCTGTTGCATACAACGAAATTTTAAAGCGTTTTGAAAATTTTCAGCGAGAACGTGATGCTTATATCGGGCAATTTGTAACGCCTATAATGGTGCCTTTGAAAAGAATGAATGAAAACAATAAAGTTATTGTCTCCGAAAAATCAGTTTATTCTCTTTGGCAAAGAATGGAAAAGACAAGAAAGCACATCGAAAATTTTTCCGAAACCTTTTCACTTGATATAATTATTGATAACGGAGAGGAAGATGAAGGTACCGCTTGTTGGTCTGCTTATGCACAGATTACTAAAATTTACAAACCCGTAAATGCGAAAATTAACGATTTTATCAGCACGCCGAAAATGAATGGGTACAAAGCTATTCATACATCACTTATTGGCCCTGATGGCATTTGGGTAGAGGTACATATTCGAACTGTACGTATGCATGAAATTGCTCAAAGAGGCTTTGCTGCACTTTGGAAATATAATTTAATAAAAGACAATCACAGTATTAATCTTTGGTTAAAAAAAACCCGGGATTTTCTACTTGAAAATGAGGATGATGCAGTTAATTTTCTTGATATTTTTACTAAAGAATTCCTTACGGATGAAGTGATTGTTTTCGGGGTGAAAGACAAAAAGAAAAAAAATCAGATAGTTCTTCCCAAAGGAGCTACAGTTCTTGATTTTGCCTATGCCATTCATTCCGATTTGGGCAACCACAGTATGGGCGCTTATGTTAATTATATTAATGCAACTTTCGACCAAACGCTTAACCAAAGCGACGAAGTGCTGATACTTTCGTCAAATTCCGCAAAACCCGAGGAAAACTGGCTAGAGATAGTTACTACGGGAAAAGCAAAAAATGCCATTAATGCTTATTTTAAAAACGAAAGGAGAAAATTTTATATAGAAGGAGAAAAAAAATTCAGGGCTATTTGTAAGCAAATAGACGAAACATACTCTAAAGAAATAATCAACCGTCTGGTATATTACTTTAGATATAATTACGGAAAAATTGATTTATTCTATAATATTGCCGTTGGTAACCTTGATGCTAAAACAATCAAAGAAGTTTTGAATCCGGAAAATAGAAAAACCGCTTGGTACCGAAATCTTTCTTTTCCATTTATACCAAGAACTTCAAAAGCTGTTAATCAGGATGTTGATGAAACAAAACCCGAAACTTTACCCGACATCAGCTCGTATCGTGGCGATCTCAACAAATTAAATTATGTGGTAGCCAAATGCTGTAACCCCATCCCGGGCGACAATATTGTCGGTATTGCCGTTCCAGGGCACCCTATAGAAATTCACCGGACCGATTGCGAACAAGGTATCCGCCTTATGTCTATGTATGGCCGTAGTGTTATCAAAGCCACATGGAAGGAAAATGAGAACATCACTTTTCTCGCCGGCCTGCAAATAGAGGCAATGGATAAACCAGGATTATTGCACGAAATTACTAAATATATTTCAGATAAATTTAACCTCAATATACGCTCTTTTCATCTTGAAACCAAACAAGGTCTTATGCTTGTTAAAATTACCCTTTTTGTTAAAAGTATTGATAAATTAAATGAAATTATCGCTTCTTTGAAAAAAATTAAAGCCATAAGAAAAATTAGCCGTATTACAAAAATCGACAGGATTTAACCTCAAACTTTTTCTTATTTATCCATGAACCTACAACACATCCCTACTCCATCTTTTTATTCTTCAGACATCGAAATAAGTTTTTATCATCGTATTTTCATGGTAAACAATTCATCTTTACTTCCAATTCACCTATCACCAAAAAATATGTAAGATAATTTTCTATTTTTGCCACTTTTTTAAAAATATATTTAATGACAAAAAGTATAATTATCGCCTCACTTATAATAAATATTATGATGTGTCACAAGTATGCACAATCACAAACAAACGACAAAACGGATATGATAAAAACTATCAACCCTTTGAATATGGAACTTTCAGTGAAGCCGGGCAACAATTTTTATCTTTATGTTAACGGAGGTTGGATAAAAAACAATCCCGTTCCACCCGAATACAGCCAATACGGTGCCTTTACGGTGTTGTTCGAAAACAATCAGAAACAACTGAAAGAATTAGTTGACGAAGTGTCGGCCAAGAAAAACGCCGGAAAAGGGAGCATTGCCCAAAAGATAAGGGATTTTTATAATAGTGGTATGGATAGTGATCACATAAAAAAATTAGGAGTTAAAGCAATCTCTTCCGAAATGGAGTCGATTGACCACATCAAAACCAAAAAAGATGTAGAAAGCCTTATTGCACGTATGCAAAAAATGGGTAGCTATCCGCTATTTTATTTTTATGCCGATGCCGACCAGAAAAATAGCAGTATGGAAATTGCCAATCTTTATCAAGGGGGTCTTGGTCTTCCCGATATTGATTATTATAGGAGCGATGATGATGCGACAAAAAAAATACGGAAAGCCTATAAAAAACATATAGAGAAAATGTTGGTTTTGGCAGGAGAAGATAAAAAAAACGCAGAAAACGATGCTGAAAAAGCTTTTGCCATCGAAAACAAATTATCTGCCGTTTCATTTACACGCCTCGAAAGACGCAATCCGGAAATGAACTACAACAAAATGAATGTTGAGGAGTTGCAGCAGCAGTCGCCTGCTTTCGACTGGAAATTTTATTTCACTGAAATAGGATTGTCTAATCCCGGTGATTTTAATGTAAGCCAACTACCTTTTTTCAAGGGAATTAGCAATATATATGATTCAACTTCGGTGGAAGATTGGAAAGCCTATTTACGTTGGAATTTGCTCAACAGTGCCGCCTCTTATCTTAGCAAGGATTTTGTGGAAGAAAATTTCGATTTTTATGGCCGCATTATGTCGGGACAGCAGGAAATACGTACTCGTTGGAAAAGAGTACTCGCCACCACTTCATCGGGTTTGGGAGAAGCTCTCGGACAACTGTATGTTGAAAAATATTTTCCACCCAAATCAAAAATAAGAATGTTGAAACTGGTTGAAAACCTGAGACAAGCTTTTGCCATAAGGATTAAAGAACTCGACTGGATGAGCGAAGAAACCAAACAAAAAGCACTTGAAAAATTAGATGCCATAACTGTAAAAGTAGGCTATCCCGATAAGTGGAAGGACTATGAAAAACTCGAAATTGTACCCGATAATTATTATCAAAATGTACTTAATACTAGAGAGTTCGATTTTAATTACAATTTAAACAAAATAGGTAAGCCGGTGGATAAATCCGAATGGGGCATGACACCGCAAACCGTAAACGCTTACTACAACCCCAGCAATAACGAAATTGTTTTTCCGGCAGGTATTCTACAGCCTCCTTTTTTTAATAAAGATGCCGACGATGCTGTGAACTATGGTGCTATCGGTGTGGTTATCGGCCACGAAATGACACATGGTTTCGACGACCAAGGGCGCAAATATGATAAAGACGGTAACCTAAACGACTGGTGGACAGCAGAAGACGCCAAAAGATTTAACAAAAAAATTAAGAAACTTCAGAAACTGTACGATAATTATACGATTCTTGATTCGTTGCACGTCAACGGTCAACTAACTATGGGGGAAAATATTGCCGATCTCGGCGGCTTAAATATCTCTTATGAAGCTTACCAAATGACACTCCATGGAATAACACCTAAACCTATTGATGGCTTTTCGGCCAATCAAAGGTTTTTTATGGGTTTTGCACAGGTTTGGCGTCAAAACATCCGTGAAAAAGAAATGACAAAACGCCTGAAAACCGATGTCCACAGTCCTGGTGAAGCAAGGGTAAACATCCCTCCTTTTAATATGAAAGCTTTTCTGAAAGCTTTTAATATTCAGCCCGGCGACCGGTTATATATTGAGCCTGATAATAGAGCCATTATTTGGTGATGGCAGGTGGGAAAATTGAAGGCAATTTGATTTCAGCGTAATTTTATTGTAAATAGTTGTAAGCAATTGAAAGTGAATGTTGGGCATGTAACATGAAATGCATACTAACAAACTATTTCATTGTGGCCTAAGTGAAATGCTGAAGTGAGATTATGTTTCTAAACGGTAATCAATATATATGTCATCAACTCAGCTGTTTAACAATAAAATAATCTGTTAAAATATTTGCTAAAGACCATAAAATCGGTGATGGCTCGTTGTGGAAAATTTCTTTTTTGGAGGTGGTAGTAGTATTGTTAATTTTTCTATTTTTACTCGTCGATAAAACAAAGTTTATTCAGAAAATTTATTAATTATGAAATTTATCATATCTAGTGCGACACTACTGAAAGGATTGCAAAAAATCAGTGGGGTTATGAGCAGCAACAATACTCTCCCCATATTAGACGATTTTCTTTTTGAGCTTTCGGGAGAAAAAGATTTGAGTATTACAGTATCCGATTTGGAGACTACTATGACGGTAGCTTTGCAGGTGGAATTGGCTGAAGATATGGGTCAAATTGCTATTCCCGCCAAAATGTTGCTTGAAATTATGAAGACGTTTCCTGATATTCCGGTAACTTTTTCCATTAATATGGACACACAAGAAGTGGAACTGCTTGCCGGCGAAGGAAAATATAAGTTGATTGGACATAACAGTGCCGAGTTTCCACAGGTTCCAGCACTCGAAGACCCGCAAAAACTCACACTTGACGCTTCTATTTTGGTTAATGCCATTAACAAAACCATTTATGCTACCGGTAACGACGAAATAAGGCCCGTGATGTCGGGAATTTATTGCGAGATTCGCCCGGAACATCTTACTTTTGTCGCTACCGATGCCCACAAATTGGTTCGCTATCGCCGTCACGATATTAAATCGGATGAGGAAGCCTCATTGGTTCTTCCCAGAAAACCTTTGAACCACTTGAGAAATATTCTTTCTAATGACGAGGCGGTAAAAGTGATTTTGGAATATTCAGAGAAAAATGTTTTGCTACGCTTTGATGAAATCACCATGATTTCGCGACTACTTGAAGGTAAGTATCCCAATTACGAAGCCGTTATTCCTACTTCGAATCCTTTCAAAATGATTATCGACCGCAAAAGTCTGATCAATGCTTTACGTCGCGTTTCGATTTTCGGTAGCAAGTCAACGCATCAGGTACGGTTTAAAATATCAGGGCAAGAACTAATTCTGTCAGCAGAAGATATCGACTTTTCCAGCGAAGCCAAAGAACGTTTGAGCTGTAACTTTGATGGCGATGACATAGAAATAGGTTTTAATTCGAAATTTATGCTGGAAATGCTCAATACTCTTGAATCGGAAAATATCAATGTTGAACTGTCGCAACCCAATCGTGCCGGCATTATCCATCCCGACGATAATGATACTGAAAACGAAGACATACTGATGTTGATTATGCCTGTGATGTTGACAAAAAATGATTGATATAAACCGTAATAAAATGTTTCCGGTTATTATACATAGCAGTAATTTTCGACTATGAAAACAAAAAATTCAATTGCCACAGTTTTATTCTTACTTGTGGTTGTCGTATTTCCTGCCAAAGCGCAATATGTTGTGCAAAAGGCTTCGGGACAAAGTGTGAATACTAATGCTATGGGATTTTATTATTCGTTACCCAAAACAATATATAAAATTGAGGTAGAACTGGAAAAAATTACACGTCTCAAAGGACCCTTCGCCGAATATACAGTGAAATATCTCGGTACTTCCAATTTTATTGATGAAGACAAGAATTTTTATCGCATTCTTCATGTTGATGTTCATCCGATTACGGTAGCTGACGAAAAACAAATGTATTGGATTAAATTTCCTATCGAAAAATCATCTAAAGAAATTAAAAATGAAGCATTTACATTGAGTCAACTCGGTACTTTGTTGGCTTTTGACGACATTAAGGAACCACTTGCACCCACCATAAATACAAAAAAAGAAGTTTTTGTTTTTAGTGATAATAGCACTGCCTTCAACAAAGAAGCAAGTTACAACAGACGGAAAGAAATAGACACTATTGTTAGAAAAATAACCATTGACACGGTAACCATCAACCGTTTTTTGTTTAAAATATCATGGGTTGACCGCAACAAAGATGAAAAGGCCGAAGATGCGGCAAAACAAATTAGTAAAATACGCGAAAGTCGATATAATTTGCTTACTGGTTTTCAGGAGGTAAACTACGGCCAAGGCATCCGCTATATGGATATGCAATTGCAAAATCTTGAACAGCAATATCTGGAGCTTTTTCTTGGTAAGAAAAACAAAACTATAATATCACGTACTTTTATTTTTATTCCTTCAAAAAAACATCTGAACGAAAATTTAATGCAATTTACTACCGATAACGGACGAGATATTTTAAGTGTTAAGATATCCAATGTTGCAATTCCCGAAGGAATTCAGGATGACACTTCTTCTAAAATAAATGAACTCTACTACCGTATTCCCGTTAGCGCAAAACTTAGCATTAAGACAAAAAGTAAAAGTTTATTCCAAAAGATTTTCATTATACCGCAACTTGGTATCATTAGCACCGTGCCGATGGGGAAAAATAAAATTCATTTCGACTTCACCACAGGAAGCCTTACAAAAATTAAAAAAGGAATAAAATTTTAAACCATTTATCAAAAAAAGAGACTTTATTTTTGGATTGAACGGCGAGATAAAATTTTACAAAGTATCTGGGTTTAAGATATATAGTTAAGCGTTTTGTAGTTGGATTTTATCATTTGCAACTCAATGAAATTAAAAAATAAGAGAAACTTATAAAACAGAATATCTATTTAGTTTTCAGCAAAATGCCATTCGAAAAAGTTTCTTTTCTAACAACTTTTCCTTTTTGGTTGTATGTAGTCCAAATGCTATCTTGATAGTCATTTTTGTAAAAACCTTCAATTTCGAGTCCTCCTTCCGGAAAGTAAACCTTAAAAGGACCGTTGAGAGTATCGTTTATATAATTTTCTATTATGGAGGGTTTTCCGTCGGTGAAATATTTTATGCATGGTCCGTTTTTCTGTCCTTCGACATAAACGGTTGTCTGTGCAGGAGTTTCTTTATCGGCAAAATAGGTAATACTTTTACCGTTTAACACACCGAGTTTATATTTTTCCAATAATACAAGTTTACCGTTTATGTTGCTGAAATAGCGCCAAGTACTATCTTTTTTCTTGTTAACAAATTTACCTGTGGCCAAGAGTTTTCCGGTGAGATGAAAAGTTTTGGTAAATGCATCTTTGCCATGTTTGCTATATTTTGTAATGGCTTTAATACTGCCCGAAGGATAATAATATTTGAATTCGCCTACAGGCTTGCCGTTTTCAAAAGTACCTACATAGCGTAAGCTGCCGTTTGAATATGTTTTCGACCACTTACCTTGTTTCAGGCCTTGTTCATTGGTGAGGTTAAGATTTTGAGAACTTAAGTTTCCAATAGTAAATAATACGAGTAAAAGAAAAATGAAAAAAGATTTTTCTTTTAGATTTTTTTTTGTTTCCATTGTGTTAAACTTGATACTTTTGCAAAATAAACGATAAATACGAATAGTTGAACGAATACTCATCGAAATTATTGGAAAAAGCGGTAAACGAATTGTCGCGTTTACCAGGAATAGGAAAACGGACGGCTTTGCGACTTGCTTTACACCTGTTAAAAGAGGATAAACAAAAAGTGAGTGGTCTGGCAGAATCGTTGGTGAAAATGCGAAGCGAAATCCGCTTTTGCAAAAGGTGCAATAATATTTCGGACACCGGCTATTGCGAAATATGCAGCAATTTGCGTCGCGACGAAAATATCGTTTGTGTTGTTGAAGATACGCGTGATGTGCTGGCCATCGAAAACACTGCCCAATTCAGCGGTTTGTATCATGTTCTTGGCGGTATCATCAACCCTATCGAAGGTATCGGCCCAAACGATTTAAGTGTTGCACCCCTCATTGAACGTATTTTCAATGAAGACATCAAAGAAATAATTTTGGCTCTCCCTCCTACCGTCGAAGGCGATACCACCGGATATTATCTTTATAAGTTAATGAAAAATTTGGATATCACCATTACTACTATTGCAAGGGGTGTGGCTGTAGGCAATGAACTGGAATATACCGACGAAATAACTCTAGGACGCTCTATCCTCAACCGTCTACCATTCGAAAACTCGAATATGCGTTAATTAATATTAACAATAAGAGATTTTATTTTCAGCTCTTTTCCGCTAATGGTTTTGTGATAAAGACAGCCACATTTAGGGCATTGTTCCAAAACATCATTAATAGGAAATATTTTGCCACAGCCCGTACATTGTGCTTTTGCTGTGAGCTTGTTGACTGTAATCAAGGCTTTTTCAAGCATAGTGTTTTTCACCGCCATTTCCATTGCCGTATCAAGAGCATAAAATTCAATTCCAGCCATAGTACCAATGTCGAGCACCAGTTTGCTAATGGAAGAAGCACCTGCTTTGCGAGCTTCTTCCTCAGCAATTTCTATAATGCTTAAAACAATGGAAAACTCGTGCATAACAGTATTTTCGTATTCACTAAAAAATAAATTAAAAATGGGCTGATTATTAACCCGTTACTTTATTTATGCTTAACATCTAATTAGTAAGGTCCACGGCGATTACATATTGGTTTGCCCAGGAAATACTTTTAAAGCTTCTTCAAGAACTTTTATTGAGTTTTTCAAATCTTCAACTTTTAATACATAGCTAATACGCACTTCGTCTTTACCTTTTCCTTGCGTAGAATAAAATCCCGAAGCCGGTGCAAGCATCACTGTTTGATTTTTGTATTCAAAATCTGTGAGCAACCAGCGACAGAATTTTTCGGAATCATCAATAGGAAGACGTGCTACTACATAGAAAGCGCCTGAAGGATTGGGGCAAAATGCTCCTTTAACTTTGTTAATTCCCTCAACAACAGTATTACGTCGGGCAAGATATTCTGCACGTACCTTTTTAAAATAAGTTTTGGGAGTATCTACAGCAGCTTGTGCAGCTACTTGCCCGAAAGTAGGTGGACTAAGGCGTGCCTGTGCAAATTTCAGTGCTGTACTAATCACTTTTCTATTGTGCGAAATCATCCAGCCGATGCGAACACCACAGGCACTGTAACGCTTTGAAACAGAGTCGATTAAAATAACATTTTCTTCAATTCCTTCAAGATACATTGTTGAATAATGCTTTTTAGCATCGTAAGTAAACTCACGATAAACTTCATCGGCAATAAGGTATAAATCGTGCTTTTTTACAACATCGCGAAGTAATTCCAATTCTTTTTTCGAATATAAATAACCGGTAGGATTGTTTGGATTGCAAATTAAAATGGCTTTGGTTTTGTCGTTGATATTTTTTTCAAATTCTTCAATAGGCGGAAGCGCAAAACCATTTTCGATGTTAGAAATTATCGGACATATTTTAATGCCTGCATTGGTGGCAAAACCGTTATAGTTAGCATAAAACGGCTCGGGAATAATTACTTCATCATCGGGATCCATAATGCTTTGAAATGCAAAAAGAAGCGCTTCGGAAGCACCTGCTCCGACGATAATTTCTTCCGGACCAATCTCAATATCAACAGTCTTGTAGTACTCAACCAGCTTTTTCCTAAGCGATAGCATCCCTGCCGAATGACTGTATTCTATTACTTTATGGTCGTAGTTTTTAACGGCATTAAGTGCTATTTCTGGCGTTTCGATGTCGGGCTGACCAATATTAAGATGATACACTTTGCGACCTTTGGCTTTGGCTTCTTCGGCAAAAGGAACCAATTTCCGGATGGGCGACTCTGGCATTTTTTGTCCTTTTAGTGAAATCTGTAGCATCAATGATGTGTTTTATTGAAAAAAAAGGGCATTCAAAAACATGTATGAATACCCCATTCGTATAGTTAATAATCGTTTGTTTACTTATTTTTCGGCGCAACCCCTTTCGAAGTTGGTTTGCTGGGAAGCTGTTCGGCAGGTTTGTTGACTACTTTTCCTTTGATACGCAAAACAATAGTTTTTTTTGCATTAGAGTACACGGTTACCGACTTGTTAAAGGGACCTGATCTGTGGGTATCGTAAGTAACTTTTATTTTGCTTGCTTGTCCTGGCAAAATAGGCTCTTTGGGCCAAGTAGGAACAGTGCACCCGCACGACGAACGTGGTTTTGACAAAATCAATGGTTCGTTACCTGTGTTGGTAAATTCAAATATATATGAACCGTTGGAACCATTGTAAATAGAGCCGTAATCGTGAACTGTGGTTTTAAAAGTGATGTCAGGACCGTTTTCCTTTTTAACGGTTCCATTTTTTACCTCTTTGTTTTGCGCCTGAATAAGGCCCACTGCAAAAATCATAACGAATAGTAAAGCAATCTTTTTCATGATGTATTTTTTTTAAAATGACTAAGCAAAATTAATAATAATTATGGCTGATATGTAAAATTTTATTTTCTTTTAACATTTGTTTAGCCCCGATTATGGTTAAATAATATTTTTTTGTGGCGGAAAAATATAATTCGTTTTATTTTTATGGCTTGGTCGGTCCTAAAAAAGTATTGTTTTGATAAGTAATGTTTGCAAGCGAGCGTAACGAATAAAGTGACGTTTTCTAACAAGTACTAAAAATGCGTCGAAACTGTTACTTTTGCCTGAAATAATCTAAGGAATGAATATTCGACAAAGAAGAGATGCATTTTCGCAACTTGGCAATTATTTGAGGAATTTGCATAGAGTAAATGAAGTTAGCAGCAACAGGAAAACAGCCATAGCGGTAGCAAATTTACAAAAGACCGTCGAAAAAGCATCGTTATATAACGGCTGGTTTATCAAAGAGTTTGTGTTTCGTGCGTTGCAGACACTCGGAGAAAGTCTTGTTGCCGAAAATCTTGAAAAGTGGCTTGAGGTATATGATGTTGATCAACTGGAAAATAAGCAGACAAAAATTATTGGTGTTGTAATGGCAGGTAATATTCCAGTAGTAGGTTTTCACGACTTTTTAACGGTACTGATAAGCGGCAACAAAATTTTGGCTAAACTTTCGTCGGACGATAATAAATTGATGCCAGCTATTGCTCAATTACTTACTGCCATTGAACCTGAGTTTGAACCGTATATTGAATTTACCGATGGTTTTTTGAAAAATTTTGATGCAATTATTGCCACCGGAAGCAACAATACGGCCCGTTATTTTGATTTCTATTTCGGAAAATATCCTAACATTATCCGTAAAAATCGTAATGGTGTTGCAATTCTCACAGGTGACGAAACGGAAACACAAATGCAAGCATTGGCCGATGATATTTTTTTGTATTTTGGGCTGGGTTGTCGTAATGTGGCCAAATTGTTTGTGCCAAAGACGTATGATTTTTCAGCTTTACTTAAAGTTTTGTCGGAAAACAAGATTGTTGTCGATAATTATAAATACTTTAATAATTATGAGTATAACAAAGCAATTTATCTTATTAATATGCGCAGACATTTCGATACGGGCAATCTTTTGCTTACCGAAGATGTGGCTTTTGCATCACCCGTTAGTGTAGTTTATTACGAATTTTATGATGATAAACAAGCTTTGCGCAAACGACTGTTGGCAAACAGTGAAGCAATTCAATGTGTTGTTTCACAATTGGGAATTATCGACGGCGAATTGCCTTTCGGCAGTAGTCAGCAACCCAAAGTATGGGATTATGCCGATGGTGTTGACACACTGAAACTATTATTTTCACTTTGATATATAGGATTTTATATAATGTAAACCACAACCCTTGTGGAAATAATATTTTTTTAATTATATTAGGATTATAAAAGGAAACTATCTACTTTTGCACCCCCAAATTGAAAGGTTTAGAAAAAATAAAGAAATGAAAGCAGATCTTCATCCGAAAAATTACCGACTCGTTGTTTTTAAAGACATGTCGAACGATTACACATTTATTACAAGGTCAACCGTTAATACCAAAGAAACCGTTGTTTGGGAAGACGGCAAAGAATATCCTTTGGTAAAAATAGAGATTTCGCACAAATCGCACCCATTCTTCACCGGTAAAATGAAACTTGTGGATACGGCAGGACGTGTTGACAAATTTAAAAACAGGTACAAAAAACATTACGAGCAAAGGAATAAATAGATTTTCCCATAAATTTGTTGAATGAAACTCTAACCGAAAATCAGGTTTTTTTATTCTCTTTTTATATTTTTAGGTTTTGCTACCCTATTAGTGGTAGATTATTTTTGAAGTGCCAAAGGTATCCCTTGTGAGAAGTCAGAGGGCCGAATACAAAATTTTTTTTATCAATGATAGAATAGCTAACAAACCAATTATTGATGCCGGTTACCGCATAATAAGATGCTATTTTCTTCCATTTTCCGGCTTCCGGCAACTTAATCATTACACAATGAAACAGTTTTCCACTAAATTTGCAGTAGTACATATTTTTATTTATAGCTCCTAACCTGTTAAATATTTCTATTGAACTGGCACCTACGGTTTATTGATATGATTATATTATCCGATATTTAATGTCGGACGCTCAATATGTTCTACAGATATGCAATTATTTAAAGAACAACCAACAACACTTACGATTGTTGGTTAGCTTTATTATAAAATATCCTGTAAATTAACAGGAATTCCTTTTTTCATCATTTGTTCGGATAATAAAAAAAGTTACGTATTTATCCTGTAACAAAATGTATTGGCATTATTAGAGTCTTTTAAGAGGGTGGTCATCTTTTTTGATAAATCTTTCTCAAAACCGGTTTAATAGCTTATAAACATTTACCTTTGGAAATATGATTGCTATTTGATGACCGAATTTATATAAGCCTGCTCGAAGCTAAGCTACGCAAAATCATTGTCCGATACGTTTTGTCGGGTCATAGTAAACGTTTCAAAACAGACATTATTTAATTTTTAGGTTTTCTATTTGAAAAGTTTTTCGACAGCTTCCGTATTTTGACTGTTGACAATATTTTTAGCTTCGGGGGTAAAAAGAAAATCAATACGATGTTGATGCCGTCTGACTATTTTATCTCTAACCATTTTCATAGTAGAATTAAGCATGTGGTTTTCTTCGGTAAAGGCTTCGTCAAGAATTGCGATTGTTGTGGGTAGCCAACGTGAAGGGAACAAACCGGCATATTTTCCACCTGAATAATATTTGTTTATTTCGAATTGTATTTTTTCAAGTACTTTATTCCTGCCTTTTTCGCTTTGGGGTTTTAAACCGTGCTGTTTTAAGTAGGCAGTTAGTGCCGGCTTGGCAAGAACTATCAAGCCAACGGTATAAGGATTTTGATTGTTAAACAACATACATTGCTCAATAAAAGCCGACTGTTCGATAAGTAATTCTTCAATACCTTCGGGACTGTATTTTTCGCCGTCGTTGCCGATCAGTAAGCTTTTAAAACGTCCCAAGACGTACAAAAACCCATCGTCATCCATATATCCGAGATCACCGGTATAAAGCCAACCGTTTTTTAGTGTTTCGGCGGTAGCTTTTTCATTTTTCCAATATCCTTTCATCACATTTTCACCTTTTACAACAATTTCGCCTTTTATGCCTACAGGCAAAGTATTTCCATCTTCATCACAGATTTTCAGTTCAAAAGGTGTTACGAGAAAGCCAGACGATCCTAGTTTGTGGCGCTGTGGTGCATTGGATGAGATAACCGGTGCCGCTTCGGAAAGTCCGTAGCCTTGATAAACTGGAATTCCTATTGCATAGAAAAAACGTTGTAACTCAACGTCAAGTAGCGCACCACCGCCGATAAAATATTGTAAGCGGCCGCCGAAATTTTCACGAATCTTACGGAAAAGTATTGTGTCGTATAGCATTACAACAGGTTTTAGCAAAGCCCGCCATCCTTTACCTTTATCCCAGCCAATGCCATTGTATGCGTAAGCAACTTTTAACGCCTGATTAAAAAGTATTTCCGCTACGTGTCCTTTAGCTTTGATACCGGCTTCGATACCTTTTCTGAAATTTTTTGAAAGCGCTGGAACACTTAACAAAAATGTTGGTTTTGTTTCTTTAATGTTTTTCGGAATGTTACGCAGGGTTTCCATTAGGGTATTGCCAAGTTCTACCACCGACAAACTAGCTCCGTGTTTTATAATTGTGTAAAGGCCAACAGTGTGTGCAAAAGAATGATCCCAAGGTAAAATAAGAAGCGTTGAAAAAGTTTCGTCAACAGCGGTTATGGTACCCGACTGTTCGACATTGGCGGTATAGTTTCGGTGTGTTAACATAATTCCTTTCGGGTCGGCTGTGGTCCCAGAAGTGTAGCTGATGTTGGCCAGATCGTTTTCGTTAACCAACTTCCAGCATTTTTCAAATTTTGTTTTGGATTGCTCAAATACCACTTTACCATTCTGTTCAACTTCAGCAAAAGAAATTTCTTTTTTATTTTTTTCGATATTTTCGCCCATAATAATCGTAATATCCAAATCGGGTAACAGATGACGAATGGTTCTGATTTTTTCAACTTGCCGGCTACTGGTAACCGCCCATTTAGCAGCAGAATGTTTTATACGAAAACTTAGTTCGGACGATTCGTTGAGTTTTACCGAAAGAGGTACATCAACAGCACCAATGTATAATATAGCCAACTCGGCCACCAACCATTCGCTACGTCCTTCGGCCACCAATATTACTCTATCACCTCTTTTTACTCCAAGTTGCATCAGCCCAATAGCAAAATTGTACACTTTTGTTTGAATATCTTTGTAAGATAAGGATTGATATTTTCCACCGGTTTTTTCCCAAACCAATACGTTGTTAGCAAATTTTCCGGCACTTTCTTCGAAAAGTCGTGGTATAGTCCGCATAATTATTATTTAGAGTTTGCAATAAAACTATATATTTTTGTTGTGCTTAATCAAAAAACATCCTTCTCAAGGCTATCGAAGCTTTGAGTACGATGAGTTTATTAAAGTAAATAACTAATACTCAAAGTATCTGTAACTAACAAATTGATAAATTTTGGCAATTACTTGTTATAAAAAAAACAGGCCGAATATATGAAGAATATTAATATGTACAAATTGCGATAAATAAGTTGGTAACATCTTCTTTGAAAATCATCAGCGGAATCACCTGTCGCAGAAAAAATAATGTAAGGTATTGAATCTATAAACGACTATAGCGACAGAAAAAGCAAGTATAATTTATTCACCTTAAAATGTTTTGCAATGAAATGTAGAATACTGAATGTATGCAATTATTTAAATGAGAAACTAGAACCGTTAAAAGATATTCCGTTGCTGTTTATACGCTTGGTGCTTGTATACGGCTTTTGGGGTCCGGCTATGATGAAATGGAACAATATGGGTGCCATTGTAGATTGGTTCCGTACCATGGGAATTCCTTTTCCAACCGTAAACGCTTATTTGTCTGCATCAACAGAAGTTGCAGGATCGGTATTGTTGTTACTGGGGATTGCTACACGAATAATAACAGTACCCCTAATGGTGGTAATGCTTGTGGCCATATTTTTTGTGCATTTACACAATGGTTTTGAAGCGGGAAACAACGGCTTTGAAATCCCATTGTACTATCTCATTATGCTTTTCACTTTATTAATTTACGGACCGGGAAGATATAGTGTGGAAGGTTTGTTGCACCGTGCAACCAAAAAGGCTTAACGGTTTTATACCGGAACATTATCTTATTGCAACATAAATAGTGTCAGCAAGGAAATGCCTATTTTTGTTGTATTTATGAATAAACCCGTCAATTTGGAGGTCAGTAATTTTTTGAGTATTATGAATTTATTAAAGTAAATTATTAGTCCTCAAAATAAGCGAAACGAAGATATTGACGTTTTCGTGCAAACATTAAGTTGCGATTTGGTTAATCGGGTATTATTAGAGGCAGCTAACTTTTAGCCGTTTTTAATTTATAAAATAAACAAATGATTTTTGCAAGATTTATGTTATCCAATTCGATAGCTCATCGTTTCGTCTATCTCCTTAATGGTTTTCGGAATGGGTTTGCCAAGTATACGATGGCCGGTTTCGGTAACAAGAATATCATCTTCGATTCGGATACCGCCGAAGTCTTTATAATTTTCAAGTTTATTATAATTTATAAAATCGGTAAACTTTCCTTTGTTTTTAAATTGATCAATAAGAGGTGGGATAAAATAAATACCCGGTTCCACAGTGAGAACAAATCCCGGCTTCAATGTTTTAGCGAGACGAATGTATGCTGTGCCAAATTCGGTTGAACGTTGGGTTTGCTCATCGTAGCCAACGTAATCTTCGCCGAGCCCTTCCATATCGTGTACATCAAGTCCCATCATATGCCCTAAACCATGAGGCATAAACAAGGTATGTGCTCCGGCATTAACGGCGGCGTTTGTATCACCTTTCATAATTCCTGCTTTTTTCAGTCCGTCGACAAGGGTACGCGCGGCAAGAAAATGGACATCACGATATTTCAATCCTGGTTTTATGGCTTTAATAGCCGCTATATTTGCGTTGAGTACAATTTGATAAATTTCGGCTTGCCGTGTATCGAATTTTCCTCCTACAGGAACTGTACGCGTAATGTCGCTAGCATAGTGTAACTGCGTTTCGGCACCGGCATCGGTAACCATCATCCTGCCTTTGGAAAGTGTGTTTCCATGATAGTGGTTGTGCAAAGTTTGTCCGTCCATACTCAAAATAACGGGAAATGAAACAGGGCCACCGAGCGCTAGTGAAATTCCTTCGATGGTACCGGCAATTTTTTGCTCAGTAACGCCTGGTATGGCCATATGCATAGCAGTGGTGTGCATCTCCCAGGCAATGGCAACGGCTTTTTCTATTTCCTCAATTTCGTTACTGTCTTTTACCTCCCGAAGCTTGATAACTGTTTTGATTAATTCTATCGAAACATTGTTTTTTATTCCTTTTATCGAAACGTTCAACAATTCGGAAAGTGCTATATAAGTTTCACCTCGATAAGGAGGAAGATAATGAATTTTTCGCCCCGATGCCATTGCTCCCGAAACAAAAGCGGCAAGCTTATCGAAAGGTTCGGTAGCGTGTATTCCCACTTCGACTGCAAGGTCTTTTACCAATGGTTGTTCGCCCATCCAAATAATGTCGTCCATATCCACATCATTTCCGAAAATATAATCTGTGTTGTTGTCCACGTCAACAACACCGGCAAAACCCGTATGGTCGAGTCCGAAAAAATAAAGAAAACTGCTATCTTGTCGAAAATGATACTGGTTGGCATCATAGTTAAACGCAGCATCTACATTTCCCAAAAACAGGGCAATACCTGAGCCGAGTTCTTTTTTTAAACGGTTCCGTCTGTCGATATATACTTCTTTTTTAAACATAATCATTTATTTAATAAGTTTGATACCCTATTTTAAAGAGAAACTACTTGCGAGCTTTTTTCTCCGAATAGTTTTTCGTGTGTAAAATTACTATAAATAGGGAAGCCTTTGTCTTTGGAGTAACATTATTTATAAATTTAAAAACTCATCCTTCACTATTAATTGTACCATTCAAGGTGGAAAAAATATTGGGTAAATCGTTAAGTTCAGGTAGTTTATAAAAAAATAATTGCTAAAAACAACATAATCAACAAATTATAAATTATTACGAAAAACAAATTATGTTACGATAAAGTACTTTATCGTTTGATATATCTATCAATTTCTCTTTGAACGTCTTTTTTCTTAAGGTCTTCGCGTTTGTCGTAAAAATGTTTTCCATGTGCTATAGCAATTTCTAGTTTGGCCAAACCGCGTTCGTTGACAAACAAAACGGTAGGTACAATGGTTAGTCCTTTTTCTTTTACTTTGGTATTCAGCTTCTTCAGTTCTCGGGAAGTTAAAAGCAATTTACGGTCGCGCTTTGCGAGATGATTGTTGTAGGTACCGTAGCTGTATTCGGCAATATGCATTGCACGGACAAATAATTCGCCATTTTCGAAAACGCAAAAAGCATCGGAAAGATTGGCTTTACCGTTGCGTATTGATTTTATCTCGGTACCTGTAAGCACAATGCCTGCAACATATTTATCCAGCAGGAAATATTCCCTGTTAGCCCGTTTGTTTTTTATGCGAATAGTTTTTATCATTTGTCGTTTTAAGAAAAAAAGCTCGCAAATGTAAGTAAAAGAAACAATAATAACTAAAGTATGTTATTAAGGAATGTGTAGTTTCTATTTTTATAAAGTTAGAAAGTTCGGAAGATTTAGTGAAAATAAACGTTCCGAACTTTACCATTTTCAACTTTCTTAACCTCAAGAATTCCAGTTTTACGAAACGGCTACATATGCAGAATATTGCATTTTGAAGTTAGTAGTTCGTAAACAATTTTCATATTTGTTTGCTAACCGGTGATTCATGTTTTGTTCAATTTATTACAAATTGCTATTAAGGTAACATCATCTTTGTTTATGGTTTATAATCGTTTATTTTGATTATCAACTTTAATAACGGCATCAAGTTTGAAAAATTAAGTGAGTAAAGTCTTTGATTCTTTTGAATTTTTTTCAGAAGTTTCGCAATTCAAATTATTTTATACTTTCAAAAAATAGAATACGGATAAACGATTAATTCGAGAAATAATGCGTGTGCAGGAACCGAAAATCCGGCTTTGTTACGATTTTTGGCTTCGATAATTTTACTAATATCTTCCACCGTAAGCCTGCCTCTGCCAATTTCTAATAACGTTCCTACAATAGCACGTACCATATTGCGTAAAAATCGATCGGCGGTAATGGTAAAAATTAACAGGTCGTTTTTTTCTTCCCATACAGCTTCCGAGATTGTACAATTGTTAGTTTTGGTT
This sequence comes from Bacteroidota bacterium, assembly GCA_003232915.1. Lineage (GTDB taxonomy): Bacteria > Bacteroidota > Bacteroidia > Bacteroidales > F082 > Sulfidibacterium. The sequence goes on from QIKE01000065.1 coordinate 32,055, forward strand.
TGCGAACGACGTTTTGAAAAGCTAGTAAAATCATAATAATCAATCAAAATAGCGGCTGCTTTTTGCATTGTTTCCACATCAAGTTGTCTGGTATATTGATAACTTAAATCAGGCATAAAAGGGTTTTTTTTGCGACTGATGTAATAGCGATACGTACGACTTATGGCATCGAAACGAGCGTGATAACTATCCGGTACTAGCTTTAGCCTAAACACAACAATATCAGGAGGTAAAAATTTATTTAGTCTATATAAAAAATCGTTGATGTCGTATGTTTGCCGAATGCTTTCGTTGGTATCAAGATGTGCATAAAAATCCCTTGCATTGACACCCGTATCGGTTCTACCACATCCTACAAGATTAATTTCTTCTCCAAGTAATAAGCCGATTTTCTTATTCAATTCAGCCTGAACCGTATGAGCGTTATTCTGAACTTGCCAACCATGATAAGCAGCACCGTTATATGCAAGTTGTAGAAAATATCGAGGCACCGTTATTTGTTTTTTTAATACAAAAGTAGTAGAAAATTACAAAAGCAATAATAAATTTGTCCTATGTGCTTGACATTTTGTATTCCACCTTGTTATGCGTTTAAATCAATGTTCAAATATACAAATTTTTTTGGCTGTCTTTGAATTACCAAAGTATAATTATCTATATTTTGTTTTTATCATCTTATTATTTTACCAATTGATTGTAATTTTTTCCGATCGATTTGGCAAGGATATGGTCAAAATGCTTGCTTTTGGTTTTTGATATTCTTTTAAAAACAAATGCTTCGGATTTGTTTGAAAATCAATAGACTTACCGTTTACTCTAATTGCTTTTATTTTATCATTAAAACCGTGAAGGATGAAACGAAACATTTTGAATTCGGATACATATTTCCCAGACGGTTTTTCCATGACAATTTTTTTATTTTTATTGTCATACAGTATGTCTCTTATATAAAAATCGCCCTTTTGATAGTTATAAGTATTTCCATCGTCTTCGTAATAAACAAAACGGCTTCCATTTTTTCCTTGATAGACGTGGATTTCGAGGGTATCGCCGGGATTTTCTCCTGTATACTGAATCAGTTTTTGAACAGGTATAATAGCACCGGCTTTCACAAAAACAGGAAGTTTGTTCAAAGGACACGGAATAAGGATGTTTGTGCTACCTTCGAACTGTTTGTCATTATAAAACAAGTACCATTTTCCTTTTGGCAAATAGGCGTTTACAATTTTTTGAGTGCTTTTTGCCGGAATAATGAGTAGAGACTGACCAAACATATATTGGTTTTCAAACCGACTGTCGAAGATTTTTTTATCGGAAGCATACGAAATACTTAAGCTTCGTTGCACAGGCATACCTGTTTGCGAGGCTTGGTAAAATGCGGCATAAATATATGGAAGCAGATGATAGCGAAGTTCGATATAATGTTTTGCTAGTTCTTGAGTAAAATCGCCATAGGACCATGGTTCGGAACGACGTGTATTGATGGATGAATGTGCCCTGAAAAAGGGAGAAAAAGCGCCAAGACTCACCCAGCGGGCATATAAGGCAGGTGTGGCATCGCCGCCGAAGCCTCCCACATCATATCCTGCAAAAGGCACCCCCGACAATCCGAAACTGTTTATCAACCTTATACCGAGAAACATATGTTCATCTGTTGCCTGATTATCGCCTGTCCAAATAGCTGTATACCGTTGCAGACCGGCATAGCCTGCTCTTGTTAGCACTAATGGTCTACGGTTTTTCATAAGCATTTTCGTTCCTTCAAAGGTGGCACGAGCCATTTGCATTCCAAATACATTTTTGCCTTTTAAATAGGAAACACCTATGCCTTCCCAATCCATTTGAATAACCGGCGGCACGTTTTTTCCCCAAACGGCAATTTCGTTCATATCGTTCCAAAAACCGGTCACACCCATATCAACCAAGCTCTGAAATTGTTTGCCCCACCATAAACGCACCTTCGGATTAGTGAAATCGGGAAAATTACACCAGCCTGGCCATACTTGTCCCGAATAGTTACTGCCATCGGGATATTTAATAAAACAGTTCTGTTTTACACCATCATCATAAACCCGATAGCCTTTTTCAACTTTTATCCCCGGATCAATAATCACCATCGTATGCAAACCCATAGCTTTCAAATCACCGATAAGTTTTCGAGGAGTAGGAAAAGCCTTTGGATTCCATGTAAACACCTTGTAATCATCCATATAAGCAATATCAAGATAAATTACATCAAGTGGAATTTGCTTGTCGCGAAAAGCTGTAGCTATTTCCATCACTTCCTTGTCGGGAGTATAGCTCCACCTGCATTGCTGAAAACCAAGCCCCCATAACGGTGGCATATTTATACGACCCGTCAACGAGGAGTATTCTTTTAAAATGCCGGCAGGAGTATGATGATAGAAAAAATAATAATCAATTTGATCGTCTTCGGCACAAAAGTAGGAAAGCCGATTATTTCCGGCTCCGAAATTAAACACGCTTTTTGTTGTGTTGTCAACAAAAATACCGTATTGAAGCCCATCATGTCGTCCCATATAAAAAGGAATGGTTGAATATAAGGGGTCGCTCCAATTTTGATAATGAGGATTGTCCGTGTTCCAGTTAGTATAAGCCGATCCTCTTCGATTGAGAGAACCTGTTTTTTCGCCAAGTCCGGTAAATATCTCTTGCGGAAATAAATGTTTAAATGTAAATATCTTATTATCTAACCAAAAAGTCCCCAATTTGTCATCCTGATTGATGATTTTTCCTGCAGAAGTTAGAAAAGTAAAACGTAATGGAAACTTGCTAATTTGCAATGTTAATGAATCTGTAATAATGAGAAAATTATTTTTGTTTTCTCTATACGTGAACTTAACTTTTTGTGGAGAGGCCACCACAGCATAAGACGGTAAATTGTGCTCCCGATTTTCCCAAACGGAAATTTTAAAAAGAGTAGGCGAAAATATCGTAACCCTCGCAGTGCCTTGAGTTGTATGGAAGATGAAGTCTTGCCCTTTTTTATTAATATTAACATAATCACCGAGACTTTTTCCCCTCGACTGTTGTGCCATTACAGGATAAAGAAAAATAAAAGTGAGGAAAATAAAAAGAATTTTTTTCATGTTTAAATGATTAAAGTACACGCAAATATACATAAATAATAACTTACCGGTATGCTAAATTAAAATGGCTTACGATTATTTCTATTATTTTGTTTTTCTATTAAAGTAGAAACGGGAAAATAATTGCACAGGAAAATTTATGAATGATAAAAAATACGAATTTGAGCAGTTGGACCCGATAGGAATTATCCTTTTTTGGTTCTATACCAAAAATTGTGTTTAGTTAAACTTTAATTTAAAAAATATAAAATGTTCAAAATTCTCTTATGAGGGCAAACCAAAGCCAATTTCTAAGAAGGGGGATTATATACTATTTGGAATTTGTAGATGGGCATTAAAAACAATCCAAAATAAAACTTTCCACGGTGCATTAAATTTATTCAGTCTTCTTGTTTTTAACAAAAAAAGAGAATATAATTATAAGTAAAAATGCGCTTGCGTAGACCCATACCGTAAGTTTAAAAAAATGAACAGGATTAGAAGCTTCAATTTGTGCACGATTAACTGCATTCAAATTAAGTATAAAAGCTTCGAGATCTGCAATTTCCTGCTGAGTTAAAGCATAAGAATCACCGTAATTGATCATTTTTAAAGCAGGATTGGCGCCTGCCGGCACTGAACCGTGCTGAATAAATCTATCTATATTTTCGGCGAATATTTTGGGATTTTCACTATACAACTTTTTATTGATCGGATTAAGGGCTGGTACTTGTCCTGTAAGAGACCCAGGGTTAGTAATACCACCTTTTCCATCAACACCATGGCACGATTCGCATTGGCGCTTAAATAACATCGACCCGTGAACTACGTTTCCAATAATACCCGATGCTTCTTCCGGCGGGCCTAATTTTTTTAATTGTTTAAATGTATTAGCTGTAATAGTAGTTGATGCTAAAACAGGCCTTTTAATTTGAGACTGTCCTTTCAAATTACTTTGTACACCATTATTCGAAGAAGAATCTGTATGCAGTGTCATATTATTAGGAGAGGATATGGTTTGTGGGTGGCGACTTAAAATAAAATCCGTAAGATTGTTCAATTGTTGATTACTTAGCGAGGTAAAGGGTGGCATTATAGATTCTGGAAAATGTTCTTTTGAATTTGAAATTTGTGTAGTAATCCACTCTCTCGAACGCCCTTTTTGAGATTCATCGGTTAAATCGGGACCTATTTTCCCTCCCTTGCCACTAATTTTATGGCAGCCAAAACAAGCGTAAAGTTGATATACGGTTTTACCTTTTAATGCTGAGGGTGATAATTTTATTATCTTTTTTGTTTTAACAATCATTTTAGAACTTTGACTTCCTGCGGGCTTGCTGTTGTATCCAACTATTGTAAATATTAATATAAAAGAAGCAAAAATAAAACCACCTATCATCATTGCAGGTCGTTTCAAAGGATTACGCTCTTGCTTGCGGTCGATAAAAGGGACAATTAAAAGTAATAAAATAATTAAAGTAGGGATTCCAACCGTACCGATACTTTCTAATGAACCGGTAAACTCTTTTAAGGTTTGATATAAAAACAAAAAGTTCCATTCTGGTTTTGGTTGAAATGAAGAATCTAACGGATCAGCCGGTCCCGTAAAAGGTGGTGGTGAATAAACCGAAAGTGCAATTATCAAAAATAATATCAAAGCACTTACAATCATGTCTTTGGCTATTTGATCAGGCCAAAAATCACCTTTTTTTTGTCTTTTGGATTCTTGCCACGGACCAACGCTTCCATATTGTCTAAATGCAGATATATGGATGCCAATAAATATCATAACAATAACAGGAAGAATAACCGTGTGTAAAACAAAAAACCTTGAAAGTGTTAATTGTCCCATCTCTATTCCACCTCGTAATAGATATGCAAGTCCTTTGCCAATAAAGGGTACTGTACCAGCTATACTTGTTCCAACCTCAGCTGCCCAATAGCCTCGTTCGTCCCAAGGTAAAGCAGCTCCCGTAAAAATTAAACCGACAACTATTAGCAATAAAAAAACACCCATTATCCACGTAAGTTCACGTGGCTTTTTATGCGCACCCCAAATAAAAACTCTTATCATGTGTAATCCAACCAATACAGCCATAATGTTAGCGCCCCAATAATGAATTCCCTGAATTAACCAACCATAGGGAACCGATATGCGTAAATAACTTAAACTATTGTAGGCGTGATCTACTGTGGGAACATAGTAAAATAACTGCCATATTCCTGTAATCACTTGAAGAACAAAAACAAATAAAAGTGCACTTCCAAGTGTAAAGAATAGGCTTGAACCTCCGGGAATTTCTTCATTTAATCCTGATTGAAGTACAGCATTTATTGGTAGCCGTTTGTGCATCCATTTTATAAATTTATATGCCATATTAATAACCGATTACTATTTTTTGAGGAATGCCAACTTCAAATTCTTTATATAATACGTATAATGCCTTATCTTCTATCTTGGTAGGTAATGTGTCTAATCCTCTTGGTGCAGGACCTGAAACCACTTTGCCGCCTATAGTAAAAATACTGTTATGGCAAGGACATATAAATAGTTTTTGTTCCTCGTTCCAATTATATCGGCAGCCGAGATGAGGACATATTGGGGAGAATACAGTAAATTCTTCAACTGATTTCTTTACAACCCAAACATCTTCCGATTTCTCAGTTCTAAGAAATGCATCCTTTTCAATTTTATTAAAATGCAATTTGCCAGGTTTTTTTACCGGAGTAAACGAATTAGGTATCAATTTAACCGGAACTAATCTGGAAAATACTTTATTACTGGCTTTTTTAACTTTGGATGTAACCGATTCAACCAATGGGATACCTAAAATAAAAGAAATTGTAGCTGTCAAAGTGATACTTGTAACCTTAAAAAAACGGCGCCTTGAAATAATTTTATTTTCATTTGCGTTATTATCAACTTTCATAATAGTTACTTTTAAACATAAATTCTACAATTCTATACTTCATCCTAAAAACTACTAAACGAACAAAATGTACTATATTCCTATTTTGATTATATTCATAAAAAAACAAGTATACAAATTGCTTAACCGTTTGTAACTATTCAACTGTCAAATTTACAATAAAAATATACATAATCTTACTATCTCTTAAAAAAACTTATAACCATATGCAGATGAGTATATTGGTAAAGTATTGCGACTTCAAAATAAAAGTATTCACATAAATTTGTTGTTGATTTATAGACATAATACACCATTATTAAAAAGATTTACACTAGGATCAAACCTAACGTATTGATAATTTAGAACAATATGTGACTATGCCTGAAAACAATCGTGAAAAAAGTCACCCGAATATAACCGTCTATTCCAAAATGTTTACTATCTTTGTTTTGGAATTATCTAAAATAGTAATAATTTGATTTTAGAATAGAAAAAGAAAACTATTCGATGATCCCTTCGCCGAAAAAGAAATTTGAAAACATTTCCGATTTAGCGAGCATTAAGTTCATTGGCACATTATTCGTTAACTCATTAATAATACTGGAGACAGTTAGTTTTGAAAAATTAGTCGTGGCATTCGATAATGGTATAAATATATCCTCATTGCATCCAAATGTTTATGGCTAACTACCTGTAAAACACCCGAATTATTGCATGGTTGATGTTTATGCCGTTACCAAACAAGTCTGCATTAAGATTGATAAAAAAACTGTAGTGTTAAACAGTGTCTGTAAACCTGCTCAGCCGCTATCAAAAAAAAGTATTCTGACTTCTCAAACATCCGAAATATTATCTCGCCATACTACCGGCAAAGAGAAACCAAAATTAAAAATGCTTATTTATTGACTTTAAGACAAATAGTTTATCTTTGCAGTCAATTTTTTTGAAGTTCACAAGAAACGATGATAAATATTACATTACCAGATAGTTCCATAAAGAGTTATCCAAAAGCAATAACGGCACTTGAGGTAGCAAAAGACATCAGCGAAGGGCTTGCACGAAATGTATTGGCAGCAAAAGTTGACGGTAGAGTTATTGACGCTACCCGTCTCATTGCTTCCGATGCCTCATTGCAACTGCTTACGTGGAACGATAACGAGGGAAAAGCAGCTATGTGGCATTCGTCGGCTCATTTAATGGCCGAAGCGATTGAGCAGTTATATTCCGGGGTAAAATTTGGTATAGGCCCCAACATCGAAAATGGGTTTTATTACGACATCGACTTTACGGACTACAGCATTTCCGACAAAGATTTTGAAAAAATAGAAAACCGGATGGTGGAATTAGCCAAAGAAAAACAAACTTTTATCAGGAAAGAGGTTAGCAAAAAGGAAGCCGAAGAATATTTTATTAAAAAGGGGGACGAATACAAATTAGAACTCATCAACGATTTGGATAACGGTGAAATAACATTTTACGAAACCGGAACATTCACTGACTTGTGTCGTGGCCCGCATATTCCCAACACCGGATTTATCAAAGCTATAAAGCTCACAAAAATTGCCGGAGCATATTGGCGCGGCGACGAAAGCCGGAAGCAACTTACCCGTATTTACGGCATAACTTTCCCGAAAAAGAAAGCGTTGACAGAATACCTCGAAATGCTTGAAGAAGCCAAAAAAAGAGACCACAGGCTTTTGGGAAAAGAACTTGAGTTGTTTACATTTTCGCAAAATGTAGGTCAGGGACTGCCATTATGGCTTCCGAAAGGCGCCGAGTTGCGCGAACGTCTCGAACGCTATTTGAAAAAAGTTCAGAAAAACGCAGGATATGAACCTGTGATTACTCCACACATAGGAAGCGTAAACCTTTACAAAACATCAGGACATTATGAAAAATACGGATCCGAGTCTTTCAAACCAATAAAGACGCCCGTTGAAGGTGAAGAGTTTTTCTTAAAACCGATGAACTGCCCACATCACTGCGAAATTTACAAATTCAAACCGCATTCCTACAAAGAATTGCCTATTCGCTATGCCGAATTCGGAACAGTTTATCGTTACGAACAAAGTGGTGAGTTACACGGGTTGACACGAGTTCGGGGGTTTACTCAGGACGATGCACACATTTTTTGTACTCCCGATCAAATAAAAGATGAGTTTAACGGAGTTATCAATATTATTAAGGAAATTTTTACAGCCCTTGATTTTAAAGATGTGATGATTCAGATTTCACTGCGCGACCCCCAACATCCTGAAAAATACATCGGAAGCAACGAAAACTGGGAACGTGCCGAAACCGCTATTAAAGAAGTGGCGCAAGAAAGAAAACTCAATGCCACTATCGAATACGGTGAGGCAGCATTTTATGGACCCAAAATGGACTTTATTGTTCGAGACGCTATTGGCAGAAAATGGCAATTGGGTACTATTCAAGTTGATTATAATTTGCCCGAGCGTTTCAATTTGACCTATATCGGCGCCGACAACGATAAACACCGTCCGGTAATGATTCACAGGGCGCCTTTTGGCTCTATGGAACGTTTTGTGGCAGTTTTGATTGAACATTGCGGAGGAAACTTCCCTCTATGGCTGACACCCGAGCAAGTTATTATTCTGCCAATTAGTGAAAAATATCAAAAATATGCCAAAACGGTATTCAATTTGTTAAAAAATTACGATATTCGTAGCGAAATTGATAGTCGTAGCGAAAAAACAGGACGTAAAATACGTGATGCAGAGATGAAGAAAATTCCTTATATGCTTATTGTTGGCGAAAAAGAAGAAAAGGAAAATACAGTGTCGGTACGAAAACACAAAGAAGGTAATATGGGTACTTTCAATATTGAGACATTTGCCAAACACATTGAAAATGAAATTGAAGTACACATTTAAATAAATAAAAAGTTTAACTAAATCAATAGGAGGTAATACTATAGCACAGTATAGAGGCAGGAGCAGACACCCAAGAAGATTTGAGAAAAAAGAAGACCCGAACAAAATTAACAGACACATTGCCGCACCTGTTGTAAGATTGGTTGGCGATAATGTGGAAACGGGTATTTATCAACTTAGAGAGGCCTTAGCAAAAGCGCAAGAGCTTGAACTCGACCTTGTTGAAATTTCCCCAAAGGCCAATCCTCCTGTCTGTAGGATTATTGATTACAGGAAATTTCTTTACGAACAAAAAAAGAAACAGAAAGAAATTAAAGCCAAAACAGCTAAAATTGTTGTAAAAGAAATTAGGCTTGGACCTAATACCGATGACCATGATTTTAATTTTAAAATGAAACATGCCATCAAATTTTTACAGGAAGGAGCAAAAGTTAAAGTAGGCGTGTTTTTTAAAGGAAGATCTATTATTTATAAAGATAAAGGAGAATATGTTTTATTACGCTTTGCACAGGAATTGGAAGAATACGGAAAAGTGGAGCGTATGCCTAAACTGGAGGGCAAGCGAATGTTTATGATCATCGCTCCTAAAAAATAATTAACTGTGAAATTAATATCGAACATATATTTATTCATTAAAATCATTTGAAGCAATGCCAAAAATGAAAACAAAATCCGGTGCAAAGAAAAGATTTGTAACGACGGGAACCGGTAAAATCAAACGTAAACATGCATATAAAAGTCATATCTTGACGAAAAAATCGAAAAAACGTAAACGTAACCTCGGTTACTTTTCAATTATCGACAAAGCTGATGAAAAGAATATCAGACGCATGATTCAATCTTAATTAGTTTAATTGTTTAACTTTGCTATAGCCCGAAAAGTTTCCATAATTTGTGGAGCGCTATAGTGGAAAAATTTAAAAAAAATGCCAAGATCAGTTAACGCAGTTGCCTCAAGGGCAAAAAGAAAGAAAATCCTTAAAAGGGTAAAAGGTCAGTTTGGCCGGAGAAAAAATGTCTGGACGGTTGCAAAAAATGCTTATGAAAAAGGTGGACAATACGCATACCGCGATAGAAAAACCAAAAAACGTAATTTCCGCGCATTATGGATTCAGCGTATCAATGCAGGTGCAAGGTTGAACGGTATGTCGTATTCGGTGTTTATGGGTAAACTTCACGACAAAAATATTACCATCAACCGTAAAGTACTCGCCGACCTCGCAATGAACCACCCCGATGCGTTTAAAGCTATTGTAGATGAACTAAATTAAATCTTTAAGGACAGAATATAGCCTCTATAGTTCTTGCAGAAGAGGCTTTTTTTGTGCTATATCCAATATATAAAGTAGTGCAATCTTCACCTATTACAATATTGATTTTCGGAAAAGTGGAACTCAATTCGTCTTTGAAACGTATGATACTACCCAAACTTTGGACAACAAAAATAGTTTCTTTAATTGAGATTTTCTAACTTTTTTTAAATCAATAATGATGAAATACCCGATTCAAAATCAAGAAATTATCTATCTCGCCAATTGGTTACCTAACATCAGTTTCCTTGAATTATAGAGAAGCGCGACATGCGAAATCAAAAAAAGACTTCATTTATAAATTGAAAATGATTTTAAAAATGAACTGCTTTCAATTTTTGGAAAAGGTATTGAAACAAAACGGAAAAATCAAAAAAATCATTAATGAGTGTTCAGCATTCGATATTTAAAAAAGATAAATGAAAAAGACCGGAAAACGGCAATGACTATAGCTCATGCCGCAAGTAGCTGTCAATAAAACGATTGCGTATCAAATAAAAATATATCAATAAACATAAAAATTAAACTTTTTGGAACTCGACACGCACAATAGGCGGATACGTTTTTATAACAAACATCAGTTTAAACACCTTGTGGGTAATTTTAGAGTTTTAAGCAGGTAAACAAAAAACGGTTTTGATATTATTAATTATCCAACAATTATTTTAGATTAGTGTATAATCGTTTCTATAAAATCGCTATGTTTGACTCCGCAAACAACAACGCAAAATATGATACATAAAAACAAATTTCTTAGTTTATTGTCCTTAGCTGTTTTTGGAGGTTTTCTGTTTTTTTCTTGTCAAAATTGTATCGAAGGTGAAGGCTCTCTTACAAAGCAGATTAGGATACCTGGCAATTTCAATGCTATGGAAATTAACATACCGGGGAAAGTGGTTATTAAACAAGGAGATACTACCCGGATAAGTATTGAAAGCTATGCAAATGTAATTAGTGCTATCACAACCAAAGTAAGGCGAAACGTTTTGTATATTGAGATGTCTCCCTGTTTGAAACAAGTAAAATCATTGAAAGTGGAAATTATGGTCCGGTCGTTAAAAAAAATAGTAATAAACGGTTCGGCACAGGCAACAGTACTTGCCCCATTAAAACCCAAACGATTAAATCTTACAATTAACGGCTCGGGTACTATACAAACCGATGTCAATACTCCTCGTCTTGATGCCGAAATAAGGGGTTCGGGAGAAATGATTATCAACGGTAAAACTTTATATTTTAAGGGCCATTTGTCAGGGTCGGGAGTGATACGGGCACTCGGACTGATATCTACAAAAGCCAATCTTAACGTTACAGGTAGCGGCGAAATTTTTATAACTACCACCAATAAACTCAATGCCGATATTTCGGGTAGCGGAATAATTCATTATTCGGGTAGTCCGCGCTTGCATAGCAATATCAAGGGCAATGGAAAAGTGTCGAAAGTCTATTGATTTCCTTGGTAGTTTATTTTAGACAGGAGTTTTCCATAGTGGTTTTTTCCGAGTTTTTTCAATTTGTGAATAATAATAATGCTGGAAACAAAATAAATAATCAAAGCCTTCGTTTGAAGCATAAATAAACGCAAATTCTAGTGAAACATAAAATTCTTTCCTTTTTTTCGGTTTTCTTTTTTCTTTCAGTTTCAACCTGGGCACAAATTGGTGGAAGATATGCTTATTCTTTTCTCGAAAAACCTATTTCGGCACGAGTTGCCGCTTTAGGAGGCAATCAGGCAGCCATTGACGACGGTGATATCAATATCGGCTTCGTTAATCCTTCGTTGATAAACGCATCAATGAATAACAAAATGTCGCTCGCCTATGTCAATTTTTTTTCTGGTATCAACTATGGACTTGCCCAATACGCACACCATTTCGACAAGGTGGGAAGTTTTATTGCTTCGATGCAATATATCGACTACGGCCGGTTCGATTATGCCGATGAGGCTGGAAACAAAAATGGCACTTTTGGGGCCTCTGATATGGCGTTAACCATAGGTTGGGGCAGGCAACTTGATTCTTCTTTTTCAATAGGTGCCAATGCAAAGCTTATTTATTCTTATTACGAAACCTATTCGTCGGTTGGCATGGCAGTTGATGTGGCCGGAACTTATAAAACAAAATCAGGTTTGGAAATGTCATTAGTGGCGTCAAATGTTGGGATGCAACTAAAAACTTTCGTACCTGGGCAACGTAATCCTTTGCCTTTCGACTTACAATATGCCATTTCAAAACGACTCGAACACGTTCCTTTTCGTTTTTCATTGATTTACGACCACATAGAAAAATGGGATCTTTCTTACGATAATCCGGCTAACCCTTCCGGTGGTGTCGATCCTATTACAGGAGAGCCTATTAAGCAGGCTATGCTTACCAAACTTGCTGACAATCTAATGCGACACTTTATCGTAGGCGGAGAGTTTTATCTCGGTAAAAACCTTGTGCTTCGCGGTGGATACAATTATCGAAGACGACAAGAGATGAAAATCAACGACCGTATTGCTATGGTGGGTTTCAGTTGGGGCTTTGGAATTAAAATTTCGCGTTTTCAAATTAATTATTCCCGCTCAACATATCACTTGCAAGGTTCACCCAACTATTTTACTATTATAGCTTCGCTTGATAAGTTTACAAAATGACATTTCCGAAATCTTTACACAAATAATCCGCAAAAAGTAAATGTCGAAAAAATCCAATTTGTTTGTATCTGCAATAAAACTCCCTATTTTTGAAATTTCTAATCCGGATACGTCAAAGTCGAAGCCAACAAAGCTTTGATAAGAATTTATTTTAGTAAATTATTAGTTCCCAAAGCAAACGTAACTATGAAATTGGCATTTCATAAAAAGTGCTAACTTTCGTGCTCATCCATAGCCGTAATCTGTGCCAAACGTTGAGCTAAACCAAACCCACGCAGCTCTTACTACTTAGTGTTTATTGAAGTAATATTTTCGGGCATAATACACATTTATTTGTCTGGCAAAAAACATGAAAGAAAATTTAAAAAATTCTCATAAACCTTAAACAGATTATTTTTACGGGAAATATCAACGATAACGAAAAAGTGTAGCATATTGTCGGTGAAAAACGAGTTCATCAGATTTTTTTTTATCTTCGTCAAGTGATTTACGATAAGCATGTCTGAAAAAAAATGTAGGCTGTTTCGAGAGTAGTTTTAACATAGCTTTGGCTGTTACAATTTGTTATCATAAAAAATATCAACCGATTAGGATATGTATCTTCAGCATTTGACATTAAATAATTTTAAAAATCATTGTGAAGCTGGACTTGATTTTAGTGAAAAAATCAACTGTTTCGTAGGCGATAACGGCACAGGTAAAACAAATGTGCTTGATGCCATATATTACTTATCGTTTTGCAAAAGTTATTTTAACCCTTCGGATATGCAAAATGTTAAACACAATAGCGATTTTTTTGCTATTCATGGGTTTTATCAAAATCAGGAAGGTTCGGAGGATAAGGTGAGTTGCATTCAAAAATATAATTGTAAAAAACAATTTCGATTTAATAAAAAAGATTACAATCGTTTGGCCGACCATATCGGCAAAATTCCTTTGGTTATGGTGTCCCCTTACGATCGCGACCTGATAAATGAAGGAAGCGAGGTGCGTCGTAAATATATCGACGGAGTGATTTCGCAATTCGATAAATTTTATCTGAACGATTTGCTCGAATACAATCGAGCTTTACTACAACGAAACCGGCTGCTAAAACAATTTAACGAAAACAGATATTTCGATGAAATTTCGCTCGTTGTTTGGGACGAAATTTTAATTAATAGAGGTAATAAACTGTACGACAAGCGAAAAGACTTTTTGTTGGATTTTAATCCTTTGTTTGAAGAATATTACCGCTTTCTTTCGGGTGGAACCGAAACGGTTGAAATTGTGTATGAATCGCAACTTCACAACGAGGCCTTTGATAATCTTCTGCAGCAATCACGCAACAAAGACCGGATGGTACGTTACTCAACCAAAGGAATTCACAAAGACGACCTAAGTTTTACGATCGAAGGTTACCCCGTTAAAAAATTTGGCTCGCAAGGACAGCAAAAGTCTTTTGTCATCGCCATTAAATTAGCACAGTTTGAATATACACGTCGCAAAAAAGACTTTAAACCAATACTGTTGTTCGACGATATTTTTGATAAACTCGACAGAAAAAGGGTTTTGCAGATTGTAGAATTGGTGAGTTCCGAAAATTTTGGACAAATTTTTATTACCGATACCCAAGAAGAACGTATCAGTGCTATGTTTACCGCTAACCCCATTGAGCACAAAATATTCAGGGTGGCGAATGGAACTATTGAAGAAAATAACAAAAAATGAAGCGGAAAAACGATTATACTTTAAAAGAAGTTATAGAGCAACTTGTTAACGCCTACGGTATGAACAAAAAACTCGACGAAGCGCAACTTATTTCTTCGTGGAAAACGGTGGTCGGTGGAATTTTTAACAAACATACACAAAATCTTGTAGTGAAAAATCGTATCCTTTATGTAAATCTTGATTCATCGGTGATTCGTAGCGAACTGATGATGGCACGCTCGAAACTAGTAAAAATGCTGAACGAGGCTACAGGGAAAAATGTTATCGACGATATTGTATTTCGTTAAATCTCAAAACCTAAAAAATAAAACTGAATAATGATTGATAAATTAGTCTTTAAAAAATAATTGTTGATCATTTGTTTAGAATAACAACAAAGTCTTGTTGTATAATTAGAACAGGAAATTAATGAGGCACAACAAAATACCAACGATTACGGATTACCTAAAGATCGTTACCATTCGTTTCGTGCCGAGTTGATGCGACAACGTGATATGTTCGCACGGCAACTTGCCAAAGCCATTCAAGTGTTGGCAATCTTGATGAAAGTACCACTCGACAAAGAACTTAAAAAAGTGGAATTAAGCGCAATAATCATCACCGATAAAGCTGTTTGTTGTTGCGTGTCTATGAAAAATTAACTACTAAGTAAATGAATTTTTTGCTATTTTGCCTGCTGTGCCACTGCATTAGGTACTTATGATAAACGAGCAGGAGACACAACCTCATTTTCAATGATAACAATTTTCTTTTAAAAAAAGTCTAAAAAAAAAATCAGAACTATTTAAGCATATCCAATTTATGAAAGTTTTAAAATTCGACACATTGTATTATAAAACCAGAAAATAATGAGGCAAACTTGCTATACTTTAAACGCATTATATATTTTTAATAGGGTATCTGATCTTCTCCCGTTAAATACGTAAACAAGTATATATCAAAATATTAAAAAACATACTATATTTTTATAATTCGCTGATTAACGAAACTACGGGTCATGATCGGATACCCCCGTTATTTTTATTTTCGGTAAACAACAAGCCCTCTACTTTTATTCCAACCTGAAAAACTACGTCATTTGGGCGAAGTAATGTTCTTTGGCTATGCCATTTTGTTTGTTGAGACAAATTGAAATCTGAATATCAATTAGCGAATCACGAATTAAGAGGAAAATAAAAACTTCAGGATTCTAATATCGCTAATTTTTGTTCGATATTCTAAAAAAAAATAGAAAATGTTAAAAAGCCCCCTATAGGAACAACTCAAAGCCACATTTAAAGAAGGTAGATTAATTATTTTGCACTTTTTTATTTATCAATAATAAATTTGGCCTAACAATTTATTTCACATTGAATTCCAATAACTTCATATCTTCAATAAACACTTCAAAAAAGTCGTTAATCTCAATAGGGCCAACGCCTGCAGGTGTTCCGGTGAAAATAAGATCTCCGGTTTTTAGCGAAACAAAACGAGAAACATAAGAAATGATGTGGTCGAAATCTAACATCATATCGCCGGTATTTCCATTTTGCCGTAATTCGCCGTTAATTTTCAGCGAAAAATGGATATTGCTTAAATCCGCAAAAGTTGATTTGGGTAAAAAATATCCTACCGGCGCTGACTGATCGAAAGCTTTAGCAATTTCCCAAGGAAGTCCTTTTTTCTTTTGTTCTACCTGAATATCTCGTGCCGTAAAATCAATGCCAACGCTTATTTCATCGTAATATTTATGAGCAAATTTTCTTTCGATATGTCGCCCGTTGTGATTTATTTTTAGTACTATTTCAGTTTCATAATGCACGTTATTGGAAAATTCGGGATAAAAAAACGGATTGTTTATTTGCAATAGAGCTGTTTCAGGCTTCATAAAAAATACCGGCTTTTCTGGTATGGTGTTGTGCAACTCTTTAATATGATCAATATAATTACGGCCGATACAAATAATTTTCATGCGTTTATAATTTTATATATTA
>QIKE01000104.1 GCA_003232915.1 Bacteroidota bacterium
TTACGATCTATTACAGATACTGTTCTGAAAAACAAATTGGATGTTTTGAATGCTTTACGATTTATTGCAAACCTGAAGACTGATTAGTTACTCTTTTTTTCTTTTTTATCGGGAAAATATCCTTCGCTATTATTTAATTAGCAAAGTGTTGAGCTTGCTTTTCCAAATATTCCGGTACATTAGAAAACATAGATATTGTTCCTGTTACTATCTCTTCTATTCTATTGGCAAGGATTTTATAATCTTCTTTCAATACACCTTCCAATTTCCCTAGATTTAGAAGATTTTGATGTCGTACTTTTTTCCCGGCTTTGTACGTGTGAACCGGTCGATAATATGTATATACTTTATCGGAATTTTTAGTGCTTTTTTCAATTCGTCTTATAAACATAATTAGTCATTATGTATAAACGGTAAAAATAAGTAAAATTTCAATACCAAAAACACAAATGGGGCACTACCGAATGGCATGTTATTTTTCATCTATCTGAGACTCAACATAATGGACTTGTTTAGAATGTTTATAAATTTATACGTAAAAATTTATAATCCAGTATAGCAACATTTTACAAAATTAATTTTTTTCTTAAATTTTTTGCTTTTGGGGTTAGATTTGCAAGTTGGGTTAAGATGGAATTTGTTCCGGTATTATTCACAGTTTTGTGACAGACGGGTTGAAAGCCCAGATATTTTAACTCTTAGGCAAGGCTCTGCACACAATTTATGTAGAGCATAATTGCCCTGAAAGGATAAATTACTCGTTCTACAAATATCTTTCATTCTAACCTATACCATATTCCTGTTTAAAACACAAATACTGTGGTGTAGTTTATAATTTTATTAAGCTACCTTTTCAAAGCAAAACCGTTATTTGTCTACTTTCTAAAAAGTTGTCTTGTGTTGAAAAAAATTGTTCTTTTCAGATACTTTTTGAAAATTCCTTAATCAATCCTATTTTTTTTTGCACCTTCTTATTATACCACTATTATACCACGTATTTTTGCTATTCTTGTTGTTTATTTATTAACTATTTCAAAAACAAATATATACAATAAAATATTCAGCTTTCATATTACTTTTTATAAACATTATTTTCTTATTATTCAATTTTTCGTGAAGGTCGAAACTTTTGTTTTAATAATTTAAGAGATTCACTGTATGGCAGGCAACAACGGCTGCCGTTTCGGTACGTAAACGTGAAGGGCCAAGCCTGACGGGTAAAAAACCCTTATTGCGAGCTTGCTCCAGTTCTTCGCCACTAAAATCACCTTCCGGACCGATAAGAATTAAGGAATTAGCTCCTTTTTTATAGGCTTTTACAAGCTCAAGATTTTCATCGGAATGAATGTTGGCAATAAACTTTTGACCGTCGAATGGAATGTCTAATACAGTATCGAACTTAATAGTTTCGTTGAGCTGCGGGCGATACGATTTCAACGACTGCTTTACGGCTGCGGTAATTACACGATTAAGCCGTTCGGTTTTAATTATTTTTCGTTCGGAGTGGCTACCCGTAAACGGAATAATACGATCAACACCTATTTCTGTAGCCTTTTCGAGAAACCATTCAAAACGATTGATGTTTTTGGTAGGAGCTACTGCCATATATAGCAAAAACGGTCTTTTGTCATTTCCTGCCCTTTTGTTAACTACTTTGAGCCTACAGCCATATGTGCTGGCGAGTATTATACGGCACTCGTAAAAAAACCCGTTACCATCAGTAAAATGCACGGTATCGCCATCTTTCATCCGCAAAACTTTCAATAAATGTTTCGATTCGGCTACATCAAGCACAAAATCAGGCTGATGAATCTCGTGAGCATAAAACAGGTTCATTTGTTAACTTGTTTGATTTACAAAAGTACAAAAAACCTTATGCAGTGTTAGGAAAGACCTCCCTTTTTTTATTGTGTCTAATCATAAAATGTCATATTCGGTGCTTGGGAAGATTTGAATACTAATAGTTTCATAATGTAAGTGATTAGTATTCAACTTGAGCATAACGAAGAAATGGAAGTTTTATAACAGGCACTACGTAAGCATTTAGATAAAAAGAATGACTACAAAAAAGTACAAGATAACATTTAGCCACGAAAAGATACCGGTTTTTTAATATCAATATTGATTACCGCTTAGTTCCACTCGGGATTGACGGGTAGTTTTCCCCAATGTTGGTATTCTTTTCCCAATTTTTTCACTAAGCTATCCCACAGTTTTTCGGGTTCCGTATTAAAGAGTATCTCGGTTGTAGCACGCGTAACCACCCACGAATTTCGTTTAAGTTCACTTTCTATCTGTCCGGCAGCCCAACCCGAATATCCTATAAAAAACCTGATCTTTGACGAATCAAGCAAGTTCAGTGAAATCATTTCTTTAATATCGCCCATATTACCACCCCAGTACAAGCCTTTGATAATCTCCTGTGAGTTGCTGATATCGCTACCTATAGTATGCAAAAAAAACAAACGATTGGTATCAACAGGGCCTCCGAGGTAAAGCTGACCATCAAATTTAGGAAAATCGGGCAATGCTTCGTTGAATTTAGTGCTAACGGACTTGTTTAGAATTATTCCGAACGAACCTTTGGCACTGTGTTCAGTCAAAAAAATAACCGACCTGCCAAAATAATAATCCCCCATCAATGGCTCCGAAACTAACACTCTTCCTTTCGCCGGTCTCAGGTTATTGGATTTAATTTGTACAAATCGATCAATATTTGTCATCACTCAAAGAAATTTCATTTATTTTTGCTAAAATTCAAAACAAAAAATATACCAAAACATTGAAAAGACAAAACCGGCAGCAGAAGTCTATAGAACTCCGCAAACAATTTCCTTTTTTTTCTTTTCAGAAATACTCATATAAGATAAACAACGAAGAACTTGAAGTAGAATTTTTATTTAATCTTTCTAATACCTATTTTTTCAGACCATCTTTCAAGATTGCTTCAAATAATTTTTTTGATTTTACTATTATTGATAAATCGCTAATAAACAACTTTGTATTTCATATTGGTATGATCGAATTAGTAAGTTACTGGAAAGCAAGCTGTTCCAAAGAGGTTCGCATCGAAACACACCTTCTCGACGAATATCAGGTTAGTTGGTGGAAAAAATTGTATTTCAACGGATTGGGCGAGTTTTTTTATCTTAACTCTTTGGAAGTTACGATAGATAATTTTATGAATATATCTTCAAAAGGTAAACCGTTGAAGCCACATCACTGCATGCTTAACAAAAACAATGTGTTGGTACCGGTAGGTGGTGGAAAAGATTCGATAGTAACACTGGAATTGCTGAAAAACAGCCAAAGTGTCAGGTTGATTCCTTTTGTAATTAATCCTCTTGAAGCTAGTGTACGGAGTATTGTAACTTCCGGTTTTTCTCTCAACGATTCTATTGTTGTAGAACGACATCTTGACCCGCAATTATTAAAACTCAACCGACAAGGCTTTTTGAACGGACACACTCCGTTTTCGGCTCTTTTGGCTTTTGTTTCGTCATTTGCAGCAGCACTTTCGGGAAGTAAATATGTGGCGTTGTCCAATGAAAGCAGTGCCAACGAAAGTACGATTCCAGGCTCCAAAATCAACCATCAATATTCCAAATCATTCGAATTTGAAGAAGATTTCAACCACTACCTTAAAAAATACGTTCACGAAAACATTTACTATTTCAGCTTTTTACGACCATTGAACGAATTACAGATTGCTTCGATATTTTCGCTTTTCGATGTCCACCATACAGGTTTCAGAAGTTGCAACGTCGGCAGTAAAACCGGCACGTGGTGTGGACGTTGCCCCAAGTGTCTTTTCACTTGGCTTATTTTATCGCCTTTTATCCCACAAAAAAAATTAGAGCATATCTTCGGAAAAAATCTTTTAGAAAACAATTCTTTGCGAACAATCTATCAAGAACTTACTGGTATTGATAAAACAAAACCTTTCGAGTGTGTAGGTACTCCACAGGAAGTTAACGCCGCCATTTGGAAAACTTTTTCGCATGAAAAAAACATCCCCCTTTTGATCACCGACTTCGCTTTTCATAATCAAAAACAATTTGCCTACGACTTTGAGTTTTTGACTAACACGCTCAACAATCTTCACCACCTACCTGAACATTTTCTGCAAATCATTAAAAAACAACTAAATGCATGAGTTGTTAAAGAAAAAATTTATCGGCACAAATAAAGTGTTGATACTCGGTTATGGCATAGAAGGTCGATCAACATACCGACATTTGAAAAAATACTTTCCCAAACTCACTATCGGTATTGCCGACCAAAATATTCAAATTGCCTCCGACCCTTTCATAACAAACGATAGTTTTTTAACCACTTATTTGGGGGAAAATTATTTACAAGCGATTAACGATTACAAAGTCATCATTAAATCGCCAGGAATTAATCTCAATAAAGAAACACTAAAAAACAAAACTATTTTATCGCAAACGAGCCTTTTTCTGGAAAAATACCGCCTCCAAACCATCGGTATTACAGGTACCAAAGGAAAGAGCACCACAGCGAGCCTTATTCATCACTTTTTGAAAAGTTCGGGCATCAATGCATTACTACTTGGAAATATCGGCATAGCTGCATTCGACAAAATTGATGAAATTGGTAAAAATACGGTTATTGTTTTTGAATTGTCGGCCCATCAATTATTAAATGTTGAAGTATCGCCCCACGTTTCGGTATTGCTAAATATTTTTCCAGAGCATCTTGATTTTTTTGATAGTTTTGAAGCATATCGAAAAGCAAAATTGAAAATTTTCGAGTACCAACACGATGAGGACATTATTATTGACGGACGAAATTATGCCGGTGATTTTTTTTCGGAAAACCTAATAAAAGAAATGGCAACGACTATGTTTTGTAACAACACAATGTATGAAACCATAAAAAACCTTAGCCCGCTTAAAGGTTATCACAACTTGTTTAACAGTTTTATTGCCCTTGAAGCAGCAATTATGATGGGAGCAGGAATCAAATCATCGGTGCAATCATTGCCACTGTTTACTCCCTTAGCCCACCGCTTGGAATTTATTGGCAATTATTGCGGAATTGACTTTTACAACGACAGTATTTCCACCGTTCCGCAATCGACCATTGCGGCAGTAAAAAGTCTTGAAAAAGTTGATATTTTGCTGCTCGGAGGCTATGATAGAGGTCTTGATTATTCGGTATTAACTAATTTTTTAGCTACAACACAAATACCGCATCTGTTGTTTATGGGTAAAGCAGGCAACACTATGATGCGGTTGATGAAAAAACAATTGGGAAATCGAAAACTAATACAGGTAAAAAACATTGAAGAAGCATTGTATTACATAAAAAATATTCAGAATATTTCGACCTGTTTACTGTCGCCTGCTGCTGCAAGTTACGATGCTTTTCATAGTTTCGAACACCGAGGCAATACATTTAAGGCTTTGGTAAAAGAAATTTTCGGATAACTCTAATAATATAATATAAAAACACAAAGAACACTTACACGCTATTATTACGTTAAGTTAGTTATTAAATTAAAAAAATGACAGATAGAGCATTCAGTCTCTTAATAGAGATTGACGCGTAAAGAGATTATATGTATTCTCTTTACGTCAACCGCCAAAAAAAATCTATTATTCTCTACTTCTATTTTGTTTAACCGATATTACAACATAATATAATCGCTTAAATTTATCACTCCATTTAATATGTTGAGGCAACAAAAGGCATAGTTTTGCTGTCTAAACAAAAAAAAGTAATAAAAATACAATTGATTTTATGCACAAAATATTATCTATTCTGATTATATGCACTTTATTGTCTGTCGACAACCTGAGTGCACAACAAACAGTTGGGGTATCAATACCCGATACGGCCGACTATCCTTACTGGATAGAGATGATGCAAAATCCGCAGAACAATTTTTTTACAACAGTTAAAGCTTTCAATACTTACTGGAAAGGCCGCGAAATAAGTCGCAGTTCAGGCTACAAACCTTTTAAACGCTGGGAATATTTTTGGCGCGATCGAATTTTCCCCAATGGCATGCGCAGGCCGGCCACTGAGGCGTTTACGGCATATTTTAATTTCAAAGCACGTTACAGCGAACGCGATCAATCTTTTGGCGGCTATTGGACAAATATTGGCCCGATACAACTACCCGGCAACGCCGGTACAGGACAACCCAACGGTAACGGTCGCGTAAACACTATTGCGTTTCACCCCACCAACGACAGCATTATATATATAGGTGCGCCTGCAGGAGGTCTGTGGAAATCTGACGACGGAGGGCAAACATGGTCGAGTAATACGGACACCTTACCCACCCTTGGGGTTTCGTCCATTGTAATTGATTACACTAATCCTTCTATAATGTTTATAGGTACGGGCGACCGTGATGCCGGAGATGCCGAAGGAATGGGCGTAATGAAAAGTACGGATGGCGGCCTATCGTGGGACTTTGCAAAAACAGGTATGGGAAATGTTACTGTTGGAAAAATGATTATGTTTCCCAGCGATCACAACATGCTATTAGCAGCTACTTCCAGCGGTATTTTTAAAACCACCGACGGAGGTCAAAACTGGTCACAAAACAAAAACGGAAATTTTAAAGACATTGTTTTTAAACCCGGCAATTCCACAGTGGTATATGCCACGTCTTCGGGAAGTTTTTATCGCTCATCCGATGGAGGCGATAATTGGGCACGAATAACTTCGGGACTCGGCACGGCGATGCGCGGAGTTATCGGGGTAAGTTTGGCAACGTCCGACATCGTTTATTTCTTAACATCTCAAAACAGTACTTACGGAGGAATTTACAAATCGACCGATGCCGGTTTAAATTTCACCCTTATGTCGAACTCTCCCAATATATTAGGATATAATTGTAACGGCGGCGGCGGCGGACAAGGTTGGTACGACTTGGCCATTGCCGTTGACCCTACCAACGCCGCTATAGTGTATGTGGGAGGTGTTAATGTTTTTAAATCGAATAATAGCGGCGTCAGTTGGGCTATCAACTCGCATTGGACAGGAAGTTGCGGTGTACCGGCTGTCCACGCCGATTGCCATGCACTTGAGTTTTCGCCCCTTGACGGACGGTTATATGCTGGCAACGACGGTGGCATTTATTATTCCGACGACGGTGGCACCAGTTGGAACCAAATAACAAGCGGTTTGGCTATTTCGCAAGTATATAAAATAGGTCAAGCAGCCACCGACAAAGATAAAGTGATGAACGGCTATCAGGATAACGGTTCGGCAACTTTTCTCGGCGACAGCATAGGATTTTTAACCGTTATGGGAGGCGACGGTATGGACTGTGCTTACGACTTTAAAAACAGTAGCTATGCTTATGGCGAATATTATAACGGTGCCGGTATTTCGCGCATCTACAACAACTACAATCAAGGGGGAATATCATCGGGTATCTCAGAATCGGGAGCTTGGGTTACACCTATTATGCTTGATGAAAACAATCCCGAAACAATGTATGTGGGGATGAAAAACGTGTGGCGTTCGCACAACATCAGGGCATCTGATGTTCAGTGGAATAAAATTTCGAATAATCTTGGTGGTAGCAACAACAAGAACATACGGGTTTTGGAACAATGTGCAGCCGACTCAGATATTTTTTATATAGCCCGTTGGGATAGAAAACTTTTCAGAACTGACAACCTCAACGACGACAACCCGGTATTTGTAGAAGTTTCTTTACCCTTGCAAGGTACACCCACCGACATCGAAACCAATCCTAACGATGCCAACATAGTTTATATTACTTTGAACTACAATGTCTACAAATCGGAAGACCGTGGCGAAACATGGCAAAATATTACAGGAAATCTACCATCGGCAAGCAAAAATACCATTGAATATTACAAAAACGATAACGAAGGACTTTATGTGGGAACCGACGCCGGCATTTATTACAAAAATGCCAATATGAGTCAATGGGCAGAGTTTTCTGACGGTTTCCCTGTAAGTGCTAATGTTACCGAAATTGAAATTTATTACGACAGTTTGGAGTCAGATAGCGATTTGGTTCGTGCATCCACTTACGGTCGTGGATTGTGGTCGTCGCCAGCATGGTATGGTGAACTAACAGCCGATTTTGTAGCTAGCGACACCAATTTACCAAGCGGATGTTCTATTGATTTTTACGACAAATCTACTGGAGTACCACACCAATGGCAGTGGACTTTCGAAGGAGCAAACCCTTCATCTTCCACCGAAAAAAATCCTACGGGAATCCAATATCCCGATACTGGAACCTTTGCAGTAAGCCTAATGGTGACAAATCCTTTAAGCACTGATACCAAGATTGTTAACGGATATATTACTGTGAACAATGCAATATTACCCAATGTTAATTTTTACGTTGCCGATACCGTGCAATGCAGCGGTCAACCTACACAGTTTTTCGACCAAAGTTCAAACTGCCCTACCGATTGGTTATGGACATTTTCGCCAAATACGGTTAGCTTTTCCGACAGCACCGACGAGCATTCGCAAAACCCTGAAGTACTGTTTAATGCATCGGGTTTCTATTCCGTTACACTTAGCGTTTCCAACAATGCTGGGCAAAGCAGTCTTACAAAAGAAAACTATATTTTTGTCGGAGGAAATCCTTTGCCTTATAGCGAAAACTTTGAAAATCAATCGCTCGAAGCTGATGGGTGGACAGTTGAAAACCCGCAAGGTTCAACTACGTGGGAGTTGACCTCGGTAACAGGAAAAACAGGAACTACGCAAGCCGTTTGGATGAATTTTTTCAACTATACCATTATGAACGCACGTGATCAACTTATATCTCCATTGCTAAATTTCCAAGGATTTAGCAATGTGTTTATGACCTTCGATTATGCGTATGCACAAAGGTATTTCCAAAAAGACTCGCTGATTGTAAAAATCTCAACCGACTGTGGCAATAGTTGGACAAGGATATATGCAAATGGCCCTGATGGAAACGGTGTTTTTGAAACTTCGGAACCCACTTTACAGTTTTTTGAACCGTCAAGTGCCGAAGATTGGTGCGGAGTGGGCTTCGGAGCAGAATGCCCGATTATTGATTTAAGCAATTATGCAGGACAAAATAACATAAAAATTATTTTTGAATCTTTCAATCAATATGGTAACAATCTATATATCGACAATATAAGTATCAGCAATACTGTTGGTATTTTTGGACAAGAAGCAAATAAAGACAGTTTTTTCAGCCTTTATCCTAATCCTTCGAATGGCACGATGATGTTAGTTTTAAATAATTCCGGCGAACCTATATCGGCTGAAGTATATGATATGGAAGGACGAATGCTTTGGAAGTCGATTATCCGGAAAAAAACAAATGCTTTGCAATTAAAAAAACTGAAGCATGGAATGTATTATATCAGACTTCATTCAAAAAACGAAAACAGTATAAAAAAATTCATTATTCAATAAACAAATTAAAATGAAAATTAATTTCTCAGTATTATTAGTATTGCTACTCGCCTCCCTTGCAGGTTTTTCGCAAATAAAAAATTATCGGGGCGAAAAAGGTTTTGCCCGAAAAGCAGCTACCGTTAACATCAAAGAAATTGGCAAAAAGTATAATGAAGAAAAACATGCTACGCCAAAGTTAAAAGTCCCCAATGCGTATTGGAAAAAAAGTCCACATTTTAATAAAATAAAAGCATCGGAAGTAATTTACCTTGCATCGAAACGTTCAAAAAATAGCAATGCCGTAAGAGAAATATCTCCTGCACCCGACACTACTTTTCAGGCACTAAACGACAACGGCACATCTATTCCTCCGGACGTAAACGGAGCTGCCGGTCTCAACTATTTGATGGTAACACTCAACACACAGGTTAGAATTCAAGACCGCCAAGGTAACAATCTAATGACTACCACCTTGAGTAATTTTTGGGGTTCAATGCCCAACAGCGGTGCTTCCTTTGACCCGAAAATATTATACGATCCTTACCAAAATCGTTGGATTATGGTAACTGCAAGCGGCTCTAACGCCGACGATTCGCGACTTTATTTGGGCGTTTCGCTTACCGACAATCCTCTGGGCGACTGGAATATGTTTTGGATAAAAACCGACCCACAAAATCAAACATGGCTCGACTATCCGAGTATAGGTTTCAACAAAAAATGGATTACGGTGAGTGGCAATATGTTTGGCAACGGTTTTTACAGAGCTGTTTTTGTCATTGATAAAATGTCAGCTTTCAATGGCGACGACAGCGTTCCTTATACGCGCTTTGCTACCTCACAAGCTTTTACGCTAGCCCCATCGGTTACCTACGACCCCAATGCTGAAGAAATGTACTTAATTGCTACGAGCAGCGGCAATTCGGGCGGTTATGGCTATATCAAAAAATTTATGGTCAGCGGCGATGTTGACAATCCGCAGTTTCAATATCAAGGAGCTATCGGCATTCCCGAACCTTGGGGCTCGGGCGAAGGAGATTTTTTGCCTCAACTTGGCACTTACCATAGAATCAACTCTGTTGATTCACGTATGCAAAATGTTATGTTCCGTAATGGCAAACTTTGGGCGGTACACCATGTGTTTTTGCCGGCCAATAATCCACAGCGTTGCGCCGTACAATGGTGGGAACTTGATACCGCAGGCGTTTTACTCAACCACGGCCGTATCGAAGACAATACCAATGTGTTTTCGTTTGCTTTTCCAACTATCGCCGTCAACTCATACAATGATGTTTTAATCGGATACGATGTGTTTTCAAGCACTCAATATGCAAGTGCCGGATATTCGTACAAAGCATATAGCGACAACGATTTCAGAACTTATTATCAATTTAAAGACGGCTTGGCACCTTATTATAAAACTTTTGGAGGCAACAGAAACCGCTGGGGCGATTATTCGGCCACCTGTGTAGATCCTGTTAACGATGTCGACTTTTGGACCATTCAAGAATATGCCGAACTTCCTCAGGGAAGCGATAAATGGGGAACATGGTGGGCCTATATGAAGCCTTCGTTTTTTCCTGTTACCAATTTTGAAGCTAATAACGTTATCGTTCCCATAGGTGAAAGCATTAACTTCACCGATCTGACACTTGGAATACCAACCGCTTGGCAATGGACTTTCGACGGAGCAACTCCCGATACTTCTACGACACAAAACCCATCAGAAATTTTTTATAATACCGACGGAAGCTATGATGTAAGCTTGATTAGCAGCAACAGCATAGGTTCAGACACGCTTGTAAAAACAAACTATATTACCGTTAGCTCAACGATATTGCCGGAGGTTCATTTTTATTCGGATAATAACTTTGTGTGCACCGGCGATACCGTTTCATTTACCGATTCGAGTTTGTATATGCCCATTACTTGGCAGTGGCAATTCGACCCTTCGACAGTAACTTTTGTCAATGGCACCGACCAAAATTCTCAAAATCCACAGGTGGTTTTCGACGAGCCGGACACTTACTCCGTTACCTTAACAGCGTGGAATACTAATGGTTCATCGGAACTTACAAAATCTGATATGATTATAGCCGGCGGCTATGTTCCCTTTTTTCACGAAACTTTTGAGGAAGACCTGAAAAGCCACCATTGGACAATAAGAAATCCCGATGAAGATGCTACTTGGGAAAAGTTTGACGTGGGTGGCAACAGTCCAGGCCACACAGCTATGGGCGTAAATTTCAGAGAAATATTCGGAATTGGCAAACACGATTGGTTAGTTTCACCTGCTTTTAATCTCAGTGGAATGAATACTGCATACCTATCGTTTCAACATGCATATGCACAGCGCAATGCCGGAGTATCCGATTCGCTTTTCGTTCTGGTGTCCAACGACTGTGGCAACAACTGGACTCGTATTTTCGCAGGAGGTGAAGACGGAAGCGGCAATTTTGCCACCCACGAGCCTACCGATTACGAATTTATACCACAAACTGCTACCGACTGGTGCGGCGCCGGCTGGGGAAGTTCCTGTATTACACTCGACCTAACTCCTTGGGCAGGACAAGATAACATCGAAATTGCTTTTGAAACATACAGCATGTTCGGCAACCCAATTTTTATTGACAATGTATTTATTGACCAATTTGTTGGAATAGATGAAATACCTGAACAAGCAACTCTTAACACCTTTCCAAACCCCACACACAATGGTTTTGAAGTTGTATGGAAAAAGAATCGTAGTTATAATTTCATCAGACTACAAAACACACTCGGAAAAATTGTTTTTAGCGAAAAAATAAATGAAGGTGATACAAAAATGTTCATCAGTACAAAAAACCTAAGTCCCGGTATTTATATAGTCAACTTAAATGGAAAACTACACAGCCTCACAAAAAAAGTGATTGTTTATTAGGGTTGAAGATAAACATGTTTTGTTTATGCAATTTGTGCGAAAATAATTGCAAGATGGTTAATTGCTAAATAGCCTTTATAGTTTTATAAAAACTATAAAGGCTATTTAAAATAATTTTATATTTTAGCACAAAAGTTTAAATCATTGTTATTATGTCAGAAAATACCCTGTTTTCCCTCGGTAATGTCATTAAAAAAGAGGATCTTATCAGTGTCGATTTCAACACTTCATGCCAATCACTTGTTTTAGAATCGGAGCAACCTTACCCGGGCTACCACGGCATTACCTTACCCAAATCGGCACCCGACTCTTTATATCTCGTTGCCAAATCGGCTGTTAGTGATGACACCATAATCAGAACTATTCAAGAGATAAAAAGCGAACAAACCATACAGTTCGATGGAGCACCCGGTACCATTAAGCTTAGCAATACGTTTAAAGCCTCTGTTATTAGGATTAAGAATGCTCGCTATGAAGAGATACCGCAACTTGTTCAAACATTTATTGACAAAGGTTTTGAATTCAGAAAATATAAAA
The DNA here is from genome assembly GCA_003232915.1 of Bacteroidota bacterium. GTDB lineage: Bacteria > Bacteroidota > Bacteroidia > Bacteroidales > F082 > Sulfidibacterium. Next base: position 12,866 of record QIKE01000104.1, read on the forward strand.
AAATAAACTCTTTCATTTCGCTAATCAACATCCGCAAGTATTTTAAAATCAAAGAAATTATAAGTAATATCTATCACGATATTGAAAATGAAGCCTATTATTATCTGCAAATTCCAAAACTAATCGAATGGGATAATTTTGAGAAAATAACACAATACATAAAATACAATGTTGAAGAAAATAATTTCGATGCTGCTTTGTGCAGTATGTACAACGAAAACGGCTTAATTGACTTTGTGCGTATTTACGACGAAAAATTCAAAGTGGAGAAACTGATTTTTATTCTCAAAAAATACAATGATGCTTTGAAACAACTATAGAATTTTATCAATCGCATTGTTTACCTTTGTCTAAAAAACATTTCTAATAATTTCCAACACTGTACTTTTCGGTAGTTGCAAAGTGAAAATATTTTTTTTCGATTAACAGTTTTTTTTCTTGATTTTTTTTTACACCATAAAAAAATTAAGAAGTGCCGTAGGTACAATATGTTTTATTCTGATTAGGGTTGAGAGAAAATCAGCAGACCCTATCCAAAATTTGTCCATATTTGCTATTTTTAAAATAGCAGACTTATTAAACACAAACTGTTCGACAAAAACTTTACTCATGGATGAAAATATTCAATACTTAACACATAAGGTTATTCAACTGTTTGAGAATATGAACATGAACGATAATCTTTCGACATATACCGGTGAACTAATAATACTTTTATTGTTTTTTCTGATTTCTTATTTAGGATATCGAATCGCATGGTACCTTATTCGAAAAATGATAATGCCTATTATAAGGCGCTCGAAAAACCAATTCGACGATATCTTGATTCGTTATCGTTTTTTCAGACGAATTTCTTATTTGGTTCCTGCACTTTTATTGTATTTTTTTTCAACAGACGTCCTTGTAAGCTTACCTTTTTTGTTGAACTTCATAAGAAGTTTTATCGAAGTCGTTTTTGTAGTGATTATTATATTGATTGTTGACAGTTTGCTTTCGACGATAAATGATTATTACGAACGTTTTGAAATTTCGAAAGACCATCCTATCAAAAGTTTAATACAAATATTAAAAATCGTTGTTTATATCATCGGTTTACTTTTTATTATCGGCACGTTGTTCCATCGCAATTTAAATTCTCTTGTCATTAGTCTTGGAACACTTTCGGCAGTTATTATGCTGATATTTAAAGATCCTATTTTGGGTTTTGTAGGTGGTTTGCAATTGGTTTTCAACAAAATGATAAAAATCGGCGACTGGATCAGCGTACCAAAATTCGGCGCCGACGGAACTGTTCTTGAAATAACTTTGACTACCGTTAAAATACAAAATTTCGACAAAACCATTGTTACCGTTCCAACTTACAGCCTAATTTCCGATTCGTTTCAAAATTGGCGTGGAATGGAAGAGTCGGGTGGCCGGCGCATAAAACGTGCTATATATATTGATATGGACAGTGTAAAATTTGTTGATAACGAAATGCTTGAAAAGTTCAAAAAAATTAAAATTCTGTACCCTTACCTCAAACAAAAACAAAAAGAAATAGATGAGCATAACAAAAAGTACGCTATTGATCCAACGGTGGTTGTAAATGGACGAAGGCAAACCAACCTGGGAATTTTCAGGGCATATTTAAAGGCTTATTTACACAATCATCCCGACATTCACGATAATATGACCTTTTTGGTTCGACAACTTCAACCCACTGAAAAAGGAATTCCCATAGAAATTTATATTTTTACTAAAACGATTCAGTGGGCTAAGTACGAAGATATTCAGGCTGATATTTTCGATCATATTTTGTCAGTTATTCCCGAATTTTATTTACATGTATATCAATTTCCCAAAAGTGGCGATATTCGGATGCTGACAACGCGTTAGGTTGTTTGGCGGAAAAAAGGTGCGTTGTTACGATGAGATAATGATGTTAATCATAAATGTTTGAAATATTCCTATCGTCCCATTGTTTTTTCACTTCTTCGTTCTCTCCCTCTCTCGCCCTTGTTCTACTGCAAAATAGTGGAAAAGTAACAGAGAAAAAAGTTACTTTTCATTCTCACTGAGTTTCCAACGACGATGCGACCATAGCCAATTTTCAGGTTTTTTGCGAATAACTTCTTCGAGTTTTTGTGCATAAACTTCAGTAAGTTTTCCATCGGGAAAAGAACTAAGATTTTCAACCAAAGGTAGTACATTAAACTCGTAATATCCTCTTTTCGATCGACGGATATCAATATACAAAACCGGTAGCTTATATTTATGAGCATATATTTCGGGACCTTTCAAAAAGGCTGTTTTCAATCCGAAAAAATCAACCCAATACGATTTTTTGGGGTTCGACGGACTTTGATCAGCCACAAGAACAAAAACAGCCGGTACTTCAAAATAATTTTTAAAATAATACGATGTTTTAAGAATAGAAGCCATTACAGCATCGTCTCTCTCACGAATTTTGCGCAAATACCTATCAATATATTTATTAGACAATGGCTTATACAAAACAATCAAACGATGACGAATCTTTAGCGGTAAGCTTCCGCCACCCCATTCCCAGTTGCAATAATGCGCAGCAAGAAGTATCACACTCTTGTTTTGTTCAAAATAAGTAGATAACACTTCCGGATTTAAAAACTTATGCCGTTTTTGAATTTCTTTTGAGCTCATAGTAAAAATTTTTATCCCCTCAATCGTGATGTCGGATAGATTTTTATACGATAGCTTTGCTAAATCTATTATTTCATTTTCTGACTTGTCAGGAAAAGATTTCCTCAAATTATTCAAAACCACATCTTTACGATAACCAATAATGCTAAATAAAATGAAAGCAAAAAAATCGGAAAAAACATAAAGTACCCTAAAAGGAATGATGCCTATTATCAAAACAAATATTCCAAAGAAAAAGAAAATCAGTAAATCCATAACTAAAAATTTAATTTACAAAATAAACCGAAAGAAATGTATTATGCAAAAATTGCGAAATATTTTATTCAAGTAATCTAAATATTTTTTCGTAACCTACTGCTTACAAGCATAAACAGCACATATTTTTATAGTAAAAACGGGATAAATTTATACATTTTCATTTTTTGTAATAATATTTATAAACTCATTTACTGATAAAGCCTAGCTAACACGTTGAAACAAATTATTATCTCATTTATAATCAACATATTAAGTTAAGGCTTTTTTCTACTATTATAAAGAATTAATATAAAACTATAGGAGTCCTCCATAGCAGAGTTTAACGATAACATAGAGTCGATTATTATAACAGGAACACCATTAACGTATTGTTACAAGGTATGTAAATAATTTAGCATAAACTTAAAATCCATAAGAAACCTGTAGTACTTGACTTAATAAAACAAATTCGTAGAAAGATAATAGCTATTGGTGTATTTTGATCATCTTGTTATCATTTTTTATAAGTTTTTTTTTATTAGTTTTTGCGGCTACAAGACTTTGTTAAATGGAACTATTTATCCTGTTTTGCGTAAAATTGCAATTAGGCAAAACCATCAGGTTTGGTTTTTCCGGCACTTGCAAAAAGCGATCAATCAGGAAACAATAACTTTTTCCCGATACTTGTTCAACTCTTTGATGGCAATACGAAACCACATAGTATATGATTCGGGATGAATAACAACATCTTTTAACAAATCGTCGAAATCGACATATTTCCAGTCGCCCACCTCGTTGGTATCGGGTTTAGGAATTGCATTGCAAATACCCACAAAAACATGGTCATATTCGTGTTCGCGCAATCCTTGCCCTACATCGGCATTGTATACGAACGAAAACACATCTTCAAGTTCACAATCAAACCCCATTTCCTCTTGCAACCTGCGATGTGCCGCATCAAGAATTTTTTCGCCTGCATGCGGATGACTGCATACAGTATTAGCCCACAAGCCTGGTGAGTGGTATTTTTCAAGCGACCTGCGCTGCAATAATAACTTCCCCTCTTTATTAAACGTAAAAACAGAAAAAGCCCTGTGTAAGACTCCTTTTTCATGTGCTTCCATTTTTTCCATAGTTCCGAGAGGCAAATCATGTTTATTTACAAGAATTACGTATTCTACCTGCATTTTTTTTATTTTTACAAAAAAAGAACAACAAAAGTATAAACAATTCCTATATAGTCCAAATTATTATTAAGTGATAGATAAAAAGAGCAAAAACACTGTACAAAAAGTTTATTTCAGCGAAGAGCAAGGCTTCGGAAAAAAAACTATAATTATTGCCTTATCAATTGAGCTTCTACTTTTTACACTTTTCGTTTCCATTCGATTTGTTGAAGGTTTGAAGGAAATTTCTACTCAGGTATCTTTTATCGGCCTCAGCCTGATAACGCTTATTTTTATTTTTCCCACTATGTTATTGTTCAAAATTAAACTTGTAAGCACCGTTAGTTGGGATGGAATCTGCTACCGGATGAAACCTTTTGAAAGAAAAGGTCATTGGATAAAGCCGGAAGAAATTGATAAATATTTCATTAAAAGAGCAGGAAAACCAAAAGAAAAAATAGAAGTAAGCCAAAACAATAGACAGATAGATAAAAGGATCAAAACAGGCCTGCAATTGCAACTAAAAAATAAAAAACGTCTTTTTATTGAAACTCACCAATCCGACAACTTTATCAGAGCCGTACATCGTATGATGGAAAATAATTTGCGTTATACGAAATGAACACCTTAATATTCTATGCCCTAAATTTTTTCATTCAAAGGTTTACTATATTTTACAAACTGTTTTAGAATATATTATCCACTTATCTTATTTATAATCATTTTTTTTTTAAAACAAGTTCCTTATTTAATTTTTTAGTACATTAGCAAACTGTTTTCTTTAGTTAGATTATGATGTTAACATAGCATTAAGGTTTTCTAAAGAATTCCCGAAAGCCCCATTAGATGAATAAAATATTTCAACAATATTATCTATTACTTTTTTGTCTGCTATTATTATATGGAAATATTTGTGCGCAAGGGAAGTCGTCCGGCAAAATTGTTATGAACAAAAAGCAACTTTTCGAAAAGATACGAGTTGCGAATAACGATTCTTCCAAAATCAAAGCATTAATTATGATGGGCTTATCGCTACATGCATCCGAAACGGAAAGGTATCATAAAATAGCGGGGAAAGAGTATATTATGCAAGCGGTTTCACTTGCCAAGTGGATGCAGAAATACTCAAGCATTGGCTATTTTATTGATTCGATAGGTGTAGAAAAAAGAAGAAACGGCGAATACACCACTTCACTTAGGTTACATCAAATTGCACTAAACATTGGGCAAAACCAAAAGGATAAAAAGCTAATGACAATAGCATACAATAATATTGGTGTAGTTTACCGAAGGATTGACAATTACCGCAAGGCACTCGACAACCACTTGAAAGCATTGCGTCTTGCCGAAGAAATCAACGATTCAACAAGTATGGCAATGGCTATCAACAGCATTGGAAATGTAGAAATAATGCTAGGCGACTACACTAAAAGTTTAAAATACTTTCGGCAAAGTCTGCGCCTTGAGCGAAACCGGAAAAATCTTATCGGGATAGCCATTAATCTAAACAATATTGGCAACGTATATCACGAGAAAAAACTATACACGAAAGCTATTGAATATTACAGACTTTCGCTTGATGTGAACAAAAAAATAGATTCGCATATAGGCATTGCTATTTGCTATTCAGATCTTGCCGAAGCCTACCGGAAACGGGGCAGCTACAAAACTGCCATTACTTATCTTAACAAGGCATTGGAAATAAATAAAAAGGATAACTATAAGCTTCAAACAGCCAATAATTATCTGTTACTCGGTGAGGTATACGCCCGTCTCAGGGAATATTCCAAAGCGAAAAAAATATTGATTTCAGGAAATAAATTGTCTAAACAGCTTGGAATAAAAACCAATATTGAAAAAACTTACCGGGCTTTGTATTTTATTTCAAAACATCAACATCAATACAAAAAGGCCCTTGAATATCTTGAAATTACAAATGTTTATCATGATTCCGTAATGAACATTAACATAAGAAAAGATGTTGCACGTTTGCAAATAGAGTTTGAGACCGAACGAAAAGAGAACAAAATAGCCTTGTTAACGCAACAGGCCAAGATCAGAAACTTGAACTTGAACAAACAAAAATTCCTCACCTATTTTTTACTCTTCGCTTTTGTTTTTGCATTACTTATCGTTGCTTGGCTATCGGTTTATTTGTACAATAAAAACAAGTTGAACAGGTTGCTAACAGAAAAAAACAGAGAAATAGAACGTACTCGACGACAGTTAGAAAAAAACACGAAAGAATTGCAAAAAGCCAAACAAAAAGCGGAGCGAAGCAACCTCTCTAAAACCGAATTTTTGGCCAACATGAGTCACGAAATCCGCACACCATTAAATTCGGTTATCGGCTTTTCCGATTTGCTTGCGAAGTTTACCGACGATCCTAAACAAAAGTCTTATTTAAAATCAATAAAATCAAGTGGCGAAAGTTTGTTATCGCTAATTAACGACATTCTTGATTTATCGAAAATAGAAGCGGGAAAAGTGGAGATAAAACCCGAACCGGTAAATATTAAACGCATCCTTGAAGATGTTCAACAAATTTTCAGTGTAAGAGCCGCCGAAAAAAATCTTACCCTTACTGTAAAAATTGATCCGGATCTTCCCCAAAAAGTATTGTTTAGCAAAACCCGCCTCCGGCAAATTTTATTTAATCTTGTAGGCAACGCTTTAAAATTTACCAGTACGGGAGGTATTACACTCACTGCCGTTTGCGAACACACTTCCCAACGCAATAAAATAAACTTAACAATAAGTGTAAAAGATTCGGGAAAAGGTATTTCGCCGGAAGAACAACAATTAATATTCAGTCCTTTTTATCAATCAAGGCGTAACGACCAAGAGCAAGGCACCGGACTTGGACTTGCCATCACCGAACGACTCATAAAAGCTTTGGGAGGTAAAATCACCTTAAAAAGCATATTGAACACAGGAAGTGTTTTCACTCTTACTTTCGACAATCTTGAAACACTTCAAAGTACAAAAACGAAAAATCTCTACAGGGAAACCGAAAAATGGAAAATTAATATTTTACTATTAAACGCAGGGAATGAAATTTTCGAAAAACTTGAGACTTTCTTAAAAACTCAAGTGGTTAATTTTGTAAAGTGTAACACCTCCTTAGCTTGTGCAAAAAAAGAAATTATGCATTGCCATCTCGTTATCACTAACGGCTTAACCGGTGAAATGCTCAACAACACCATAAAAGTTCTCACTACCGAAAAACCAAAAATTCCATTTATAGTAATCGGTCCGGAAAATAGTACGGAAATGTCAAATTTCAATATCGTCTTTGTTGATGAAAATTTGCCTTTTATTGATATTTTGAAAATTTTGGAAAAAGAATTTAAAAAAGTTGATTATGCAAAGCAGAAATTTGATATGTTCGAAACAGAAAGTAACCCACAATTGTTTGCAGAAGCCATAAAACATATCGAAACAATCTACAACAACGAATTTGATAAAGCCATACAAACCAAACTTTTACAAAACATAAGCACGTTTGCACAAAAACTTTCCACGCTTGCCCAACATTACCATATGCCCTATTTAAATGAATATACTGCGGAACTTCAAACACTTATTACCGAATTTGACATCGTTGGCATTGATGAAAAACTACAGCTTTTTGAAGAAGCTTATCAACAATCTTTGAAAAAATGAGAAAAAACAACTACCATATCTCCCTAATATATCATAAGCAAAAATTTTTGATATTTTTGTTTGTACTAACGGGCATGCTTTTATTCTTTCACAAAATTTCGGTAAGTCAGGATAATTCAAGAGATAGCCTTTTTACGATTGCCGACACCATTAGTCCGTTAATTTTCAACGACTCCGCCCTTGGTTCCGTTGAAAAGTTAAACATTGCAAACAAGCTGTCGGATTTATATGGCCACACAGCTCCCGATAAGGCCTTGGTTTACGACCGTTTTGCACTGAAATACGCCAAGCAACTCAACAATAACAAACTTTACAAATCTCTTCTTTTACGTTATGCACAGCATCAACAGTCGTTATGCAACTATCCTAAAACCGACTCAATACTTTTAGTATTGGGGAAGCTTGTTAAACAAGCAAAAAGTAAACGGGCTTTGGCAGATTATTACTTTAGCCTTGCAAGCAATTATTACGATTGGAGTCGTTATAAAAAAGCCAACGTATATTATCAAAAGGCAAGAAAAATATACGAACGACTACGTATAAAGCCTGATATTGCCAAATGTCTTAAAGGCGAAGGAGTTATAGCTGCGGAATTTAGCGATTACGAACGAGCTATCGGACTTTTGCAAAGAGCACGCGACCTATATACCAACACAGGCGATAATTCGGGTCTTGCTTCAATTCATAACAGTCTTGGAAGTGTGATGGAAAGTTGGGGAAAATACAACAGAGCTTTAGAATACTACGGCTTGGCAATGAAATATTACAAAATTCACCACAATAACTTTTATCAAATTAATATGCTTCTGCATATCGGTGATATTTACCGTCAGAAAAAAAACTATAAACTATCACTTGTCTTTTTTAGAAAAGCCGAATATCTTGGCAGGAAGTTCGAATTTAAGAAGCTGAAAGCCATAACGTTTAGTAATATTGCCGAAGTTTTTTACGAACTTGGAAAATACGATTCCGCTCTCTATTATCAAAACAAAAGCCTCCTCATAAAACTGAAAATAGGCGATAGAAAACGTATTGCTATTTCACTACTTGATAAGGCAAAAATTTATAACAAAATGGGAGTTTACCAAAAAAGTATTCAATATGCTTCCAACGCTTTAACCAATGCCCGACAAATTAATGCCAACGACTTGAAAATGAAACTGTATTTATTACTTTCGGATGTTTATCGAAAAAAAGCCGATTATCGAAAAGCTTACGCTTACTTTGTTCTATACAACAAAATCCATAAAATTGTTTTCGACAATGAAAGCCACCGGTTATTGAGCGAAATGGATGTAAAATACGAAGCCGTTAATAAAGAAAAAGAAAACGCACTTCTAAAAAAGACCAACGCCATTAATATAATGGAAATTGAGCGTGAAAAAGAGTCGAAATTATATATGATTATTTTTACTGCATTTGTAGTTTTAATCGCCGGTATCATCGTATTTTTCATTAATTTCAGAAATAAAGAGAACCGAAAAAATATTGCCATTTTAAATTTCAAAAACAAAGAAATAACCAAAAAGCAAGAAGAGCTAACAAGATTAAATGAAAACTTGCGTACGAATCAAGAACGCTATCGCAGTATTGTTGAAAATGCCACTATCGGGATGTACCGAATCACACGAGAGGGCAATATTTTGTTTGCCAATAAAACACTACTCAATATGCTCGGCTATTCCTTCGACGAACTAAAAGAAGTAAACCTTAACCGTGAAAAACAAGGTAGGGAAGAGTTTATTAAACTGATAGAAAGACAGGAAATTATCACCGGCAGAGAAGATGTTTGGCAAAAAGCCGACGGTACGGATATACATGTTAACGAAAGTGCATGGATTATCAGAAACAGCGAAGGAAAAGTTTTATACTATGAAGGAATTGTAGAAGATATCACCAAAAGAAAACAAGCCGAAACCGGTGCAAAAAAATCGCAACAAGCATTGGAAAAAATAAATGCCGAATTGCGTAAAAAAAATATTGAAATTCAAAAAGCCAAAGAAGAAGCAGAAAACGCCAACCGTACAAAAGGACAGTTTTTAGCCAACATAAGTCACGAAATACGAACTCCAATGAATTCTATTGTCGGATTTACCGAATTACTCTCGAAACTGATTACCAACACCGAACAATTGAATTATATTAAAACCATTAAGTTGAGTTGCAACAGTTTATTAAACCTTATTAACGACATTCTTGACTTATCGAAAATTCAGGCTGGAAAACTGAAATTAATCTACGAACCCGTATCATTGCAAGATCTTGTGGAAGAAATCCGTCAAATATTTTACCCACAGTTCACACAAAAAGGAATTACCTTTGAGCTTATCACCAATTTATCCGAAGATACCAACTTATTTCTTGATGCGGTACGAATCAGGCAGGTGCTGTTCAACATCATTGGAAACGCAATCAAATTTACGGATAAAGGGAGTGTAACTATGGAAATTTTTCAGGAAAGATGTAACAAAAAAGAAAAAAAATACAATCTGTCGGTTAACATTAAAGATACCGGAATTGGTATTAAAACTGCTGATCTTATTAATATTTTCGAAGCTTTCGGACAGGGAAAAACAAGTTTGGGGAAAAATCATCTTGGTACCGGCCTTGGCCTAAGCATTACCAAACGACTTATTGAAATAATGGGAGGAAGTATCAAAGTTGAAAGCCGTCTGAGCGAAGGAACAACTTTTTATATTTTTATTCCAGACCTAAAAGCTGCCGACTCGATCGACGATATAAAAGCCCGCACAAGAACACAGTCCTTTTTGAATAGCAAACACACTGAAAACAACATTAATATAGAAAATATTCCCCTTGAAAAATTAAATAAAAAACAACGTAAAGAATTTCAAAAACGCATTGTTTTACGTTTAAAAAAAATAGAAAACAATCACTTGATAAATGAAATTGTAAGCTTAGGTGAAGATCTTAAACTTTTTGCGATTGAAAACAATCTCCCTCATTTCAAAATTTTAAGTACACGGCTAATATTATCCGCACAACAGTTCGACATCGAAAACATGGAAATCTTCTTAAATTATTTACAAAATAATTTTATCTTTGATAAAAATTATATAGGATGAATGATACCATAAATTATAAAATACTTATTGTTGACGATGTTCCCAAAAACATCCAAATTTTGGGTAATATTCTTTCACGCGAAAATTATCAAATAGCTTATGCACAATACGACACAGAAGCATTGAAAGTCGTAGAAAAACAAAATTTCGATCTGATTCTCCTTGATATTATGATGCCAGGAATGAGTGGTTATCAAATTTGCAAAAAACTCAAAAGCAAACCGAAAACCGCCGAAATTCCGATTATTTTCCTTACGGCAAAAGCAGATCTCGAAAGCGTGGTAAAAGGTTTCGAAAGCGGCGGGCAAGATTATATTACCAAACCATTTAATGCATTGGAATTGTTGGCGAGAGTTAAAACTCATATTCAACTAAACGTTCAAAAAAAAGAATTAAAAGAGCTGAATACCAAGCTCGAAGAAAAAGTTAACGAACGAACCCGTCAACTTCAAAAAGCTAATCGACAGCTTAGTGTTCTCGACAAAGCCAAGACAGACTTTTTATCTATTATCAGCCATGAACTGCGTACACCTTTAAACGGCGTTATCGGACTAACAACCCTGCTCGACCAAACGGAACTCAACCAAGAGCAAAGAGAATATATCGAATTTCTTAAAGAAACTTCCGATCGGCTTATGAGTTTTTCACAAATTGCCTTACTAATAACAAGCCTTAAAGTGGAAAAATACGCACCAGATATGATGCCCATTGCCATTGGAAATATTATTGAAACGGTTGTTTATAGCCTTAAAGAAATTGAAAAAGAAACCGTTCCCGAAATTAATATTAACATAGAAAACCCTTCGGCTATGGTATTTGCCGAATCTGAGTTGCTTCAAAAAAGTTGCCTCCTTATCTTACAAAATTCATGTAAATATGGCGGCCTGAAAAATCCTGTTGATATCAATGTTTATGAAAATAAAAATAAATTACACATCGTTTTTGATGATCATGGCGAAGGTTTTAGCAAAGAAGCCCTCGACAAACTTTTTGAGCTTTTCGCCGCCGACGACCTGATGCACAACGAAGGCACAGGACTTTCGCTTGCAGCCGTTAAATTAATTATGGACATCCACAACAGCCGGATTATCATTAAAAATCGCAAAAACGGCGGAGGACATGTTGAGCTAATTATGAATATGTACAAAAAATAAAGATATCAAATCTTAGTATTTTAATTTCTTCGCGAAAAATATTATTTATACGGAAAACAAAGCTATTTCCCTGCTTTCAAAGAAATTCTTATCTTTGACGCATCAAAAATAAAATCTTAAAACATGAAATTATTAGAAGGTAAAATTGCTCTGATAACAGGAGCTTCAAGAGGTATTGGCAAAGCAATAGCTATTAAATTTGCTTCGATGGGCGCCAATATCGCATTTAGCGACCTCAACCGCGACGAAAATATGGAAGCTACCGAAAACGAACTCAATAAAACCGGAATTAAAGCCAAAGGATACGCATCAAATGCTGCTACGTATACTGATGCCGAAAAGTTGATAGTTGATGTGGTAAGCGATTTTGGCAGAATTGACGTACTTGTAAATAATGCAGGCATCACACGCGACAATCTTTTGCTTCGAATGACCGAACAAGATTGGGATGCCGTGCTAACAGTTAACTTGAAATCGGTTTTTAACCTCACAAAAGCTGTTCAACGCACTATGATAAAACAACGTGGCGGCTCCATTATTAATATGAGTTCTGTTGTTGGCGTCAACGGTAATGCAGGACAGTCGAATTATTCCGCTTCAAAAGCAGGTATGATTGGCTTTACCAAATCCATTGCTCAGGAATTAGGCTCACGAAATATTCGCTGTAATGCAATTGCGCCAGGCTTTATCGAAACTGAAATGACACATAAACTACCCGAAGATGCTCGCAAGCTATGGATAAATACCATTCCACTTCGCCGCACCGGAAAACCCGAAGACGTAGCCAATGTTGCCTCTTTCCTTGCCTCTGAACTTTCGGCTTACGTTTCTGGACAAGTGATTAATGTTTGCGGTGGAATGAGCACATAAAAACCTGTTTTTCACATCGAAAACATAAAACGCAAATTACACCATGCAATTGACTTCTCACTTATAGTGCAACTATTATTGTAAAATCTAACAATAACTATTGTTCGCCAGTTTTTTATAACCTTAAATCAGCACAAAGTTATTAATGAAAAGGTCAAACTGTTATGTAAAAAAAAAAATTTTTCAGCAAGTCCAAAGATGGGCGTTGAATTTATGTACAAACAAGCCATATTACTGGCTAATAAGCTGAAATAGCACTAAACAAATTGAAAAACAAAGGATTGTTAAAGCCATTTTTCCGCAATTAATTAATTGTTATTTATCTGATGACTTGATTGTTAGCATGTTTTTTCACAATTCTTAAAATGTGTTTTTATTTAAAAAGCATACAAGTTAATTCATTAAAGTAAGTTGAACACTGCAAGCGGTCTATTTCAACCTGTTTTTTGTTGATTGCTTTTTCAAACAAAGTAAAAATATAAGGTTTCACTATAAGGATTCCTGAAATAGCGTAACTTTGTATTTACTTGCGGATTTAAGGTATTATTTTTATACCTTTGAAAAGTATAAACCGTTACAGCTTAAAAATATAATAAAATATGAGGAGGCAGCAACGTAAGTTCGGTGCTTTTGCAGGAGTTTTCACACCTTCGATATTGACCATACTCGGGGTAATAATGTACTTGCGTCTCGGTTGGGTTTCGGGGGTATCAGGTCTGTGGGGTTCGATAATTATTATCTTGTTGGCTCATGTTATTTCGCTGACAACCGGACTAAGTATCTCGTCTATAGCCACCGATAAAAAAATCAAAGCCGGAGGAATTTATTACATATTGTCACGCTCCTTAGGTTTGCCAATGGGCGGCTCTATCGGTATTACCTTATTCGTTGGTACTGCATTGAGCATCTCAATGTACATTGTCGGTTTTACCGAAAATTTTTTGTCGATAGCGGCTTTACAACATTTGTTTGGTATTGCCGAAGTAAGTACCAACGAAATAAGGATAGTAGGAAGCATTGTATTGGCACTGCTTACTATTATCGCATACATCAGCACTGATGCAGCACTAAAAACCCAGTTTTTTATCTTGATAGCAATATTTTTATCATTGGTTTCCGTTTTTATGGGATTGTTTATGAATATTTCCGAAGTTTCAACATCGGCAAGCAAGATTAGTTCTTTTGTACCTTTTCGTGATTTCAGTTTTTCCGAAGTTTTTGCTATCTTTTTTCCTGCCGTTACCGGATTTACTGCCGGTGTGGCAATGTCGGGTGATTTGAAAGATCCGAAAAAAGACATCCCACGAGGTACACTTTTTTCTATTTTAACGGGGCTCGTTGTTTATCTTGTTTTAGCAATTTCGTTTAATTTGTTTGTTGACCGTGGTTTGCTGATAGGCGATTATAACTTTTTACTAAAAATATCGTGGCTTCCGTTTTTGGTAATCGCCGGCATTTGGGGAGCAACTCTCTCATCGGCACTTGGTGGCATATTGGGTGGACCGCGCATTATTCAAGCTATTGCCAAAGATCGTATTGTACCCCGTTTTCTCGGCACCGGTTACGGAATAAACAACGAACCGCGTAGCGCACTCATTTTCACTTTTATCCTTTCGGAACTAGGCATTCTAATCGGCGACCTGAACCTTATTGCCGGCATCGTTACTATTTTTTACCTTACCGCATACGGTTTTATCAATTTGGCATTTACTTTAGAAAAATGGGCTAGCACCGATTTCCGGCCTGGTTTTAAAATCCCCACGTGGATAGGCATTATAGGTTTTTTTGCAGCTTTTATGATAATGTTTAAACTTGACGCGCCAGCAATGTTTGCGGCATTTATCATTTTAGGACTAATATTTTTTTATATCCGGAAGAAAAAGCTGCATCTTGATATGGGAGATGTATGGCCTGGCGTTTTGGCCTCAATGATACAAGCAATGTTAAAACGTTACAATACCATAAAAATACCTGAACACCATTGGCGAGCTAACATACTTTTGTTCAGCGGAGGAACAGCTAACCGCCCGTACCTTGTTCAATTCAGCAAATATCTCGCAGGCAAATACGGTTTAATTTCCAATATCGACCTTGTACTTAAAACGAATTCAAAAATACTTTTTCCAGGGCCAAAGGTGAGTATCCCCGAAGACGAAATGGAAGGCGACGAAAGCATTTTTTCAAAACGACAAGAATGTAACAACATTTACGAGGGTATTGAAGCCATTGCAGCCACTTATGGCTTTTCGGGTGTCGAACCGAACACTGTTGTCCTCGGCTGGGGACGACACAGCGAGAATCCCGTTCGCTTTGCTCAAATGTTACGCTACCTGATGAACCTTGATATGAACATTGTAATGCTTGATTACAACAAAGATAAGGGCTTTGGAACATACGAGAAAATAGATGTTTGGCTACGTGGGGGCTCGAATAACGGAAACCTCATACTCTCGTTAATACGTTTTGTACACCTCTCCTACGCGTGGCGAAAAGTAAAGGTCAGAATACTTATTATCAACTCTACAGGACAAGAACAAAAAATAAGAAAACGTGCTGCCCGCGTTCTTGACAAAATGCGTATCGCAGCGAGTATTCACGTTATCGACAACGCTGGTACTAAAAAACCTGTCAATACTATTATCAAAGAATTTTCGGCAGATGCTAACTTGATTTTTCTCGGCCTCGCCGAAGTCCGTGAAGGATACGAAAACGACTTTATCAGCCGTGCCGACAAATTGTTTGATGACCTAGGAACCATTGCCTTGGTTAAAGCATCCTCGTTTTTTAGCGAACTACATATTGGCGACTATTACAAACGATGACGGGGAACGAGGGAGCAAAGTAGCAAGCGACGGAGTGCATAACGCAGAAAATGTTACGAAAAAACTATTTCATTGTGCTTATTTTCTACAAAATATGCCGACTTCAGAACTCCACTGCCATATTTTTATTATTATGTATTTGCAATGATTGTATTGCAAAAAGCAGTTGTCGGAATTATGGTAGTTCAAATGGCTCCGCAAAATTTAAAGTGTTTATTATCTATTCTATTAATAATATTACGTTTGATTTGTAGTTTTGTACTAAAAAGTGGATACGGTATGTCAGGATTTTTAAACTTACTTTAATCGGAATAGTTTGCCGTTTTTTCCGGCATTTTTAAATAGGCTAACCAATTGTATTACTTTTGTCTGTTATGGAAAACCATTACAATAATAAACAGCCCATAAATCAATGGGCCGAAGGCGACAGACCACGAGAAAAAATGCTCAACAATGGAAAATTGTCGTTAAGCAATACCGAACTACTTGCTATTCTGCTCGGTTCGGGCAACGCTGACGAATCGGCCTTACAACTTGCCAAGAGAATACTTGATGCTGTTAACAACAACCTCATCGAATTTGCCAAATTGAGCATCAACGAACTTTTGCGTTTTAAGGGAGTTGGCAAGGCTAAAGCCGTTACCATTGAGGCAGCCCTCGAACTCGGCAAACGACGTTTGGCCGAAAAAGCACTTGGTTGCATCCAAATAAAATCAAGCAAACAGGCCTATGAACTTGTTTTATCCGAACTTAGCGATAATTATTATGAAGATTTTTATATATTGCTACTCAACAGATCGTCGCATCTTATCCGCAAAGTGCTCGTAAGCTCGGGTGGAATTGGCGATACAATCGTTGACCCTAAAAAAATCTTTAAAATCGCTATCGACCACAACGCATCCACCTTAATTTTGGCACACAACCATCCAACCAATAAACTAAATCCGAGCAGCCAAGATTTGTCCCTCACAAAAAAACTCGTGAAAGGCGGCAATATTTTGTCTATATTAATTAGCGATCACATTATTGTAGGTAGCGACAATTATTTTAGTTTTGCCGACAATGGTCTGTTAGAAGAATTTTATGAGGAAGAAAATCCGGAAGAAATTAGTTAACGGATTATAACAAATGTATTTTGCCATAATAGTTTAACCGTCTTTTTTTTATGATGAAAATAGTAACAATCATAGGCGCACGTCCCCAAATTATTAAAGCGGCATCGTTGAATAGGGCTATCAGTGAAAATTTTAAAAACGAAATTTCGGAAGTTATTGTCCATACCGGGCAACATTACGATAAAAATATGTCGCAAGTGTTTATTGATGAGCTTAAAATACCGCAACCCGATTACAACCTTAATATCGGCAGTGCAAGTCATGGGTTGCAAACCGCAAAAATGATAATGGGTATTGAGCAAATTTTACTGAAAGAAAAACCAGAATATCTTATACTTTATGGCGACACCAACTCCACACTTGCCGGTGCTATTGCCGCAGCCAAAATCCATATTCCTATTGTGCACATCGAAGCCGGTTTGCGTTCGTACAATAAAAGTATGCCTGAAGAAATCAACCGCATTATGTGCGACCATGCTTCTACCTTGCTGTTTTCGCCAACACTTACTGGATACAACAATCTTTTAAAAGAAGGATTTGATAAAGATAGCAAGCCACGTTTTACTGCCGACAATCCGGGAATTTTCCATTGTGGCGATGTAATGTACGACAACAGCCTGTTTTTCAATGAAATTGTAAATCCAAAAAGAAACATAATAGATATCTTAAACCTGAAAAAAGATAGCTTTTATTTGGCCACCGTTCATCGTGATAATAATACCGACCAGCCCGAAAGACTTAATGCTATTTTCGGTGCTTTTGATACTTTATCACTCAAAACCAAACTACCTATAATATTGCCACTGCATCCGCGTACCCGAAAATTGCTCAATAAAAATCTTTCTTCGAACTTACTGAAAAAAATTAAACAAAATCCTTTTTTCCAAATTATATCACCCGTATCTTTTCTCGAAATGAATGTATTGGAAAGCCACTGCAATATGATATTTACAGATTCGGGTGGCGTACAAAAAGAAGCCTATTTTTTCAAAAAACCGGTTATTGTCCTTCGTCCCGAAACCGAATGGAAAGAAATTGTAGAACAAGGTTGCGGAATTATTGCCGATGCCTCTAAAACAGATATTCTCAACGCTTTTGAATATTTTCAACAAGTTAGAAATAAGCTAAATTTTCCTAATATTTTCGGTGACGGAAAAGCAGGGCGTTTCATTTGCCAAACTATATTGGATAACCGTTGAAAAAAACGGTTTCTTTATTTTCAGTTACTAAATTTCGACTCGCCAAGACCATATTTCAACAAAAGGAAATTAACAAAACATATAAACTTTTATTCAACAAAAAAGTCGATATATTTTTTTCTACTTAAATATTGTTTATAATGATTATTTTTCTACTTTTGCATTCCTAAATTTTTATTATTAACAATCAATAAATTAAGTGTAAACATGATTAACCAGTATGAAACCGTTTTCATTTTAACTCCCGTTTTATCTGATGATCAGATAAAGGAAGCGGTAAAAAAGTATGAGAATTTCCTTAAAGAGCATGATGCAGGGATCGTCAACTATGAAAACTGGGGTATGCGTAAATTAGCATATCCCATACAGAAAAAATCTACAGGATTTTACAATCTGTTTGAATTCAAAATCGAAGGTACTGACATCCATGATCTGGAAGTTCAATTCAAACGCGACGAACGTGTTTTACGTTTTCTGACAGTAAAACTTGACAAACACGCTATAATATACAACGAAAAACGTCGCAAAAAAGACAGATTAAACGTCAAAGACGACAAAAAAAGTCTTAAAATTGCTACAGTATAAAAAGAAAAGCTCTAAGATTATGGCACAGAATTCAGAAATAAAATACTTAACGCCCATTGCAGTAGATACTTCAAAAAAGAAATACTGCCGCTTTAAGAAAAATCACATCAAATACATTGATTATAAAGATGCGAATTTCTTACTTCGTTTTGTAAACGAACAGGGGAAAATTTTACCACGCAGGATTACCGGTACTTCAACCAAGTATCAAAAAAAAGTAGCCAAGGCGATCAAACGAGCCCGTCATCTTGCGTTGATGCCCTACGTAGCTGATTTATTAAAATAAGGAAGGGAACGAGAAATGGAAATCATTTTAAAAAAGGATGTTACAGGGATAGGATATAAAAACGACCTGATAACAGTAAAAGACGGATATGCCAGGAATTACCTGATTCCAAAAAGAATGGCTGTTGTCGCCATCCCATCAAGCAAAAAGGCACTGGCCGAATTAAAAAAGCAGCAAGCCTATAAAGAAGAAAAAGTCAGAAAAGAAGCCGAAACCAATGCTGCTGCAATCAAAGGTATTCAATTGACCATTGGTGTAAAAGCTAGTTCTACCGGCAAAATATTTGGCTCTGTCAACAATATTATGGTAGCCAATGCCATTAAAGAACAGAAAAAATTTGATATCGACCGTAAGAAAATTTTCGTTAACGATGAACATATCAAAGAAGTTGGTAAATATAAAGCTGTTGTGAAATTTCACAAAGATATTCAAGTTGAAATAGACCTTGATGTAAAAGCCGAATAATTTTTTTGTTTTTGTATCTTCGCAGAACTGTGATTAACAAAGCAAAAGTAAAATTTGTCAACTCCCTTAGACTTGGAAAATTTCGCCGGTACGAACAATGTTTTACTGCCGAAGGGAATACCCTTGTTATAGACTTGATAAAAAGCAAGTTAGCCATAAGAGAATTTTTTGCAACAGAAAAATGGGTTTTACAACATCGCCATTTGATAGAAAAGACTCCCTATACTATTGTTGTTGAAAGTGAGCTTAAAAAAATCAGTAACCTTAAAAATCCTTCGGAAGTGATGGCAGTTGTTAACATGCCAGAAAACAAAATTCCGGATATTAGGCTTATACACGAATGGTCACTCGTACTTGACAATATACGCAACCCCGGAAACCTCGGTACCATTATCCGTACTGCCGATTGGTTTGGCTTCCGAAGTATCTTTTGTTCTAACGAAACTGTAGATGTTTATAATCCTAAAGTTATACAAGCCACAATGGGATCGTTATCAAAAGTAGAATTGTTTTACACAAATTTAATAGAATTGTTTGCTCAAAAGCCCCCGAATTTTCCCGTTTACGGAACATTATTGCAAGGAACGAATATTAACAAACTGCAACATCCGCAAAAAGGATTTGTCATCGTCGGCAGCGAAGCACACGGAATATCTAACGAACTACTACCTTATGTCAATCGTAAAATTACCATCCCCTCCTCCCCCACTGCCGCTGCCGAATCGCTCAATGCATCTATTGCCACCGCTATTGTTTGCTTCGCCCTTACACGTGATGAATTCGACACTAAGCGATAGTAAATTATCTTTTAGTTAATTTTCTTATTGTCTTCAATGGAAAAGCCATTTTGTTAAATATTGATTGTTAAAAAAACGTCAATTTATTCGTTACGCTCGTTTGAGGGACTAATCATTTATTTTAATAAACTGTTAAATTTCAACTTAGCAAGCCTCGAACTTGAAGTTTTATGATTAGATACTGCAAAAATCAGGCGTCTTCTTGCATATACTCCTTTGCTGTAATCGACACAATGTTTCAAAAATTTATTAACAATTATTTATAAATTGCTGCATAACGATAATTTCTATTTTCGTCTCATACAGAAATATACATTAGTTTGTCAGCCCGTCATAAAAATGCCGGATATTTCTTTTTTGATAATTGAAGGCAAGAACAGTTATAATAGTTTCTATTTGAACCTGTTAAATTTCGTAAAATTTGTTATACTTAAAACGGAACAAATTGATACATTTCTATAAAAGAAAATATGGCATGCAAAATATTATGAAACCCCTGACAAATTTCATGAGGCCGTAACCGGATTTTCCCGGTCATTTAATCAAATAATTAAAAATACAAGGCCGATTTAAAGAATTTATTGCCATGAAACCTTCATAACGAATAAATTCGACACACAGAAGAATGATTATAGAACTCCGAAGGAGCGTGATATTAATAGCCACGGGTGTTAAACCTGTGGAATAATGGCTTTGCCATTCCACGGGTTAAACCCGTAGTACAAAAAATGTCAGCACCGTTTTGGCGTAATTTTCGATTGCGGAGCCGAAAATTATGACAAAACATAAAACTGAATTGATCAGCAAGATACAAAATTATAAACAGATGAAGTTCCGATTTTTTAAAAATGAAAATGTCCTGATTTATCCCGTGTGATGTATAATTAAATTCCTTTGTTTTCACCGGTTTTATCATAGATATTAAATCAATTCCACCCTTTACATTTTTCATCCGGAAAACGTGTAAATTTTATCATATCTGTAACGGAAAAATGGAGCTATCAAGGCAGAAGATGATTATTGAAATTATATACAAACAAGCTATGTTGCAGGCTAATATGCTGAAATAGCACTAAACGAATTGAAAAACAAAGGATTGTTATGCACATGTTTTTGCAATTAATTAATAGTTATTTATCTGATGACTTGATTGTTAACATGTTTTTTCCAATTCGTAAAATAGATTTAGATTTAAAAAGCATATAGGTTAATAATTCAAAGTAAGTTGAAAACGCAAGTCGGCTATTTCAACCATTTTTTTGTTAATTGTATCTTCAAATAAAGTAAAAATTTAAGGTTTTACTCTAAGTATTCCTGAAATAACGTAACTTTGTGTTTATTTGGGGATTTAAATCTTTTTTTTTAACTGTTTTTAAGATAACTTTTAGGGCAATAATGTGTGCCGCATTTCAAGATTATGTCTTTATATTACACGATATGTTTAATTATGGTTCAATTGCTTTGTTTACAATTAATTGCGGCAGGAACGGAAGCGGTAGCTCGGCGCAGGTTTTGCCGATGTGGAGTAGGCCGGAAAGAGCAACCAACGGAAGCTCCTTTGCGGCCTTACGAAACACGGCAAAGCCTGCGCCGACTACAAGCGGACGTCCGGTGTGGGGCGTGAGTTTTGTGGGGTAGCACCACAGCAGCCCAAAATTATATTATCGTTATTTTTTAAAACGTTAAGGTGAGGTCAAGAATTCGAGAAAACCAAATTGTATATTTTTCGACGAATATGTATAAAAAAAACTGGAACTTTCAGGGTGGTTTTTACGTAAACAGAAGTGTTTGGAAAATTATTTGAGCAAAATACGTTTAGCAAATATAAAAATCATCAAATAACATACATTATAAATAGAAATTTTATTGATACATGAAAAAGTTCAAAGACTGGTTTTATAATTTGAAAATAAAGTATAAATTGTCGCTTGCGGCCATTGTTGTAATAGCCAACCTATTACTTTTATTATGGATTGCAAGTTTTTTTTACCGTACAACTTCTGTATTTAGCATGATGATTGATACGGAAAGTTATCATACAGTGAAATTTCAGAAAGGGCTAGAAGCTTTTCAGGTATACGTTAATAGTGGTGAGGAAAAATATTTTCAAAAAGCCATTGATAATATCAAACAAGCCAATGCAATAGCCATTCCTATTCTTTCTGCAGATAGTATCGCACAACATGAAAGCAGCAAAAAATTGATCGAATCTTTTTACAAGTATTATGGTCCGTTGTTTAATAACAACAAGAAGCAAATCGGCTTGATGGCCGAGAGGATTTATCTTTTTGTTCGACTTGGTTTATCACCCATTCAAGATATTTTTCGTATCGTACGGTCGGGACTTGACACAGGGGAAGAAACTTTGTCGCTAATGCATCGCTACAAAAAAACGGGCGACAAAAGTATTTTAACAAAGCTGAACAATAAATCGGAGTTTATTTCTGTATTTTATAAAAAATATTCAGCGAAAGTCGATGAATTTAGAGAATTTGGAATGCGTTTGTTGCTGTATTTGAATTTGATAATAATTATTTTACTTTCGGTTTTGAGTTATTATGTTATTTTACAAATTTCGGGTTCTATAGAAAAGCCCGTAAACAATTTGGTTAAAAATTTCCGTGAAATCGAAAAAGGAAATCTTTCTGTAACTATAAAACAGCATTCAAAAGACGAAATAGGGATGTTGGTAGCTTCTTTTAACGGTATTCAAGCCAACCTTCAAAAATTTTTAATATATGCAAAAAAAATCGCATCGGGAAATTATTCGGTACGTCTGCAAGCTCGTTCCGAAAAGGACGAAATCTCTGTTGCATTGAATGTTATGGCCGCAAACCTTGAAAAAAACGAAAAGCAAATTAACAACAATAACTGGTTAAAAGACGGGCTAAGCGAGTTGAACAAAATGATAAATAGCGATTTGACCTTGGAAAAGTTAGCAACAGAATCTTTGTCTTTTTTAGTGAAATATACCGAATCGTTTACGGGTGCTTTGTATTTGAACGATGACGGCAAAATGCATTTGAAAGCTACCTATGCTCTTGACAAGTCGAAAGTTGCAAAACGTATAATAAGTGGCAACGGATTAATTGGGCAAGTATGGGCCGATAGAAAATTACTGCAAATTAAAGGAACTGATAATTTGGGAGTGGAAACATTTTCGTCAACGGCACGCTACAAAGCCAAAGAAGCGGTGATTTTGCCATTAACAATAGGTGAAGAGAAATTAATTGGGATATTGGAAATTTCGTCAACTGATGAATTATCAATTTTACGATTAGAGTTTATCCGACAGGCATCTGCTGTGTTGGCCATAGCTATGCAGGCGGCCTTATCGCGTCAAAAAATTGCGGAATTGCTTTCTTATACACAACAACAGACCGAAGAGCTTGAAACCCAACAAGAAGAATTGCGTGCAACTAATGCCGAACTTGAAGAGCAAACGATTGTTTTGCGTGAAAACGAGAAGAAACTACAGATACGGCAAGAAGAGTTGAAAGTGTCAAACGAAGAACTCGAAGCGCGTACACACGACCTCGAAATGCAGCGAAAAGAAATTCTAAAGAAAAACAAAGATCTCGAAATCGCACAAAAGGAAATTGAACTAAAAGCCAATGATCTTGAACAAGCCAGCCGTTACAAATCGGAATTTTTGGCCAATATGTCTCACGAACTACGTACTCCGCTAAACTCTATGTTGATACTTTCGAAAGACTTGAGCAACAACAAAAAAGGTAATCTTTCCGACGATCAAGTGGAATCGGCTGCAATTATATACAACGCAGGAAACGATTTGCTAAATTTAATAAATGACATCCTTGATTTGTCGAAAATAGAATCGGGAAAAATGCAAATCAGTCCCGTTACTACTTCCGTTTCGGAAATTGTTACCGGCTTGCAAAACATGTTTTCGCAGGTTGCTCAAGAACGTGGTATTTATTTTAAAACTCAAGTGGACGAAGATATGCCTGCAGTTTTGTTTACCGATAGACAACGACTCGATCAAATTTTGAAAAACCTGATATCCAATGCGTTGAAGTTTACAAGACAAGGTGGTGTTACCATCAGGTTTCGTTATGACGACAATTCCGAATGGGTTGAGCAGCAAACTGCCGGCAATTTTTTTTGTGTGGATGTAATTGATACGGGTATAGGTATTCACAAAGACAAACAACGCGCAATTTTTGAAGCTTTTCAACAAGCCGACGGTAGTATTTCGCGTAATTTTGGAGGCACAGGACTGGGATTGTCTATTTCGCGACAGCTTGCCAAAATGCTTGGAGGCAGTATTGGCTTAAAAACCGAATATGGCAAAGGTTCTACTTTTACCGTTTGCATTCCGGCCCGTTTAGATGGTAAAATGCCTAAGCCGGTTAGAAAAACTGATAAAATACAAAAACCGGTAACCCAAGTGAAAACCGGAATGAAAAAAGAATTGGTACAGCAACCTGCGGAAGAGAAAGTTGAACCTGTCGTTTTTATTCCCGACGACAGAAACGCTATCAAACCAAACGACATTGTTTTGCTAATTATTGAAGACGACTACCGTTTTGCCAAGATTTTGGTTAAACAAAGTCGTGAAAACGGTTTTAAATGCATTGTTACCTCCACCGGCGAAGAAGGACTTGTGCTAGCCGAAAAATATAAACCCAATGCTATCAGCCTCGACATTAAATTACCCGGTATTGATGGCAATAAGGTTTTGAAACTGCTTAAGGAAAATCCTTCTACCCGCCATATTCCCGTTCAAGTACTATCGGGTATCGACGAAAAGGATGAACTTACGGACAAAGGCATTTTGGGCTTTCTTCCCAAGCCCTTGTCACTTAAAGACATTTCGGAGGCACTGCGAAAAATCAAAAATTTTATCAAAAAAGAAGTTAAAGAATTGCTTATTGTAGAAGATGATGCCAACGCACGCAAAACACTCGAAAAATTATTACAGACTAAGGATGTAAAAATCACAACTACTGCTTCGGGAAAAAAAGCATTACAGCTTATCGAAAACAACGTTTACGATTGCGTAATTCTTGACCTTGGCCTGAATGATATTTCGGGTTTCGAATTAATTCGTACATTGCACCAAGAACAAGAGGTGGAAATGCCACCGGTTATTGTTTATACCGGTCGTGATTTGTCCAAAGAAGAAGTTCGTGAGTTGCAGCAATCGGTAAGTTCGGTAATAATAAAAGGTAATAAATCGGATGAACGACTGCTCGACGAAACTGCCCTATTCTTGCATCAAGTGGTGGACAAAATGGATGAAAAAAAGCAACAGCTGATACGAAAATTACACGATAAAGAGGCGGTATTCGATGGAAAACAGATTTTGCTCGTTGACGACGACATGCGTAATGTTTTTGCCCTTACTCGAATTTTGTCGGAACATAATATGGGTGTTGTGGAAGCTGAAAACGGGCTTGTGGCTCTCGAACAACTCGAAAAACATCCCGATATCGACTTGGTGCTGATGGATGTAATGATGCCCGAAATGGATGGCTATACCGCTACAAAAGAAATTAGAAAAATTTCGGAATTTACAAATTTGCCTATCATACAACTTACGGCCAAAGCTATGAAAGAAGACCGTGAAAAGTCGATTGCATCGGGGGCAAGCGACTATCTTACAAAACCTATTGATGTAGATAAATTATTGTCGTTGATAAGAGTATGGCTTTATAAATAGAAAGATGTTAAAGTTAAAAAATGATTATACGGACATATCGAATAAAAATTATTTAAATTTATAATAAATAATGGAAACCAAACCGAAAATATTAATTGTTGACGACAGGATAGCCAATCTTATTAGTTTGGAAAAAGTATTGCAGGATTTCGATGTGGAATTTGTGCGTGCCCTCTCGGGCAACGATGCGTTGAAAGCAACACTTCATAACTATTTTGCCCTTGCCATTATTGACGTACAAATGCCCGATATGGATGGTTACGAAACGGTGGAACTGATGCGTACTGTTGAACGTACCCAATACCTGCCGGTAATTTTCGTATCGGCCATATATTCCGATGAATTTTATATTTCAAAAGGAATTGAAAGCGGCGCTGTTGACTTTATTTCCAAACCCATAAAACCCGCAATTTTACAAGGAAAAGTAAAAGTTTTTCTCGATCTCTACCGGCAGGCAGAACAATTGCGGCAATTGCTCCACGAAAAAGAACAAACGAACAAAGACCTAAAAGAAGCCAAAGAAAAAGCCGAATATGCCACCTACACCAAGTCGATGTTTTTGGCAAATATGTCGCACGAAATACGTACACCCCTCAACGGGATTATCGGGATGACAGAAATTCTCGAGAATTCGGAACTTACCAAAGATCAGAAAAAAAATCTTGAAATAATTAAAATTTCGGGAGAGAATCTTCTTTCCATCATTAACGACATTCTTGATTTTTCAAAAATAGAAGCCGGCCAAATCGAACTGGATGTTTTTCCTTTCGACCTTGAGAAACAACTCAATACGGTTTATAACCTCTTGAAATTCAAAGCCGACGACCGACATATCTATTTGAAAATCGAAATTGACGATAATGTTCCCCGATATATCCGCAGCGACTCTTTGCGTATCAATCAAATATTGATTAATTTAATAAACAATGCCATTAAGTTTACCGAAAGAGGAGGTGTTATTATCAAAGTAAAACTTTCGACGAAAAAAAATGCCGGTTCTATTATTAAATTTGAGGTACAAGATACGGGGATCGGTATTCCCAAAGAAAAACAAGGAACTATTTTTCAGAATTTTACGCAAGCTGATGCTTCTACTACAAGAAAATATGGCGGTACGGGTCTCGGACTTGCTATTAGCAAAAAACTGGCTTATATGCTTGGTGGCGAAATCGGATTGAACAGTGAACCGGGCAAAGGTTCTGTTTTTTGGTTTACTGTTAAAGTAGAATTTGCAAATGCCGATGAAGTGGAGAAAGATGTTGAAAATACGGGTGTCGAAGTTAACTTTAGCTTGTTCAAAGTGTTGCTTGCCGAAGATAATATTATTAATCAAAAAGTAGGTTCTATGGTGTTGAAAACCCTTGGCCTATACTGCGATATGGTGTCCAACGGCAAAGAAGCACTGAAAATGCAATTGCGGAATCATTATGATGTGATATTAATGGATGTTCATATGCCTGAGATGGACGGTCTGGAAGCCACCGGCGAAATTAGGAAGTATTATGCTCTTCATACCGACAAAAAGCCTCCTGTTATTGTTGCCGTAACCGCCAATGCTTTTAAAGAAGACCGCGACCGCTGTATTGCCGCAGGAATGGATTACTATTTAAGCAAACCTTTTAAAACCAACGATATAAAGCAAGTGTTTAAAACCATTGCCTCAAACCGCTAATTGCCGAAAATGAGAAAAAATCAGGAAGAAATTAACGAAATACAAAATATTGAAATAGAGTTGCTACTCGAAGCACTTTATCGGCGATATGGCTACGATTTTAGAGATTATAGCCGTGCCCATGTTAAAAGGCGTATTCTTAACCGTTTGGCTAGCTCACAATTGAAAACAATTTCGAACCTGCAAGGAAAAATGCTTTATGATAAACAGTACTTCGAGTCGCTGATTCGTGATTTATCAATCAATGTAACCGAAATGTTTCGCGATCCTGCATTTTACAGGCTTATACGTAAAGAGGTAATCCCCGTTTTAAAAACTTATCCGTTTTTGAAAATCTGGCATGCCGGCTGTGCTACCGGCGAAGAAGTATATTCTTTTGCTATTATTTTAAAGGAAGAAGGCTTATACAACCGTACCCAAATTTATGCTACCGACTTCAATCGTGATGTTATCGAAACTGCCCGTCGCGGTATTTATTCAATAGAAAATATTAAAAATTACACGGCCAAATATCAAAAAGCAGGTGGAAAGTTTTCGTTTTCCGATTATTATCTTGCCAAATACGATTCGGCCATTCTCAATCAGTCACTCAAAGCCAATATTGTTTTTGCCGAACATAACCTTGTTACCGACAGTGTTTTTGCCGAAGTAAATATGGTTGTTTGCCGCAATGTACTCATCTATTTCAACCGCGATTTGCAAAACAAAGTGCTTAAACTGTTCGACGATAGTCTTATAAAAGGTGGTTTTCTCGGCTTGGGTACCAAAGAAACCATTATGTTCTCCAACATCGCCTCAAAATATACGTGCATCAACCCAAAGGAGAAAATTTTTAAAAAGAAAATCAGTTAGTATGCAATACAAAGCCGTTGTCATAGGTTCGTCAGCGGGAGGGCTCAATGCCCTAAAAAGTGTTTTGCCATTAATTCCCGCCGGTTTTCCTGCCGCAATATTTGTGGTGCAACACATCAGCCCCGATTCGGATAACTATATGGCACGCTTTCTAAACCAAAGATCGAAAATTCATGTAAAAGAAGCCGACGACAAAGAAAAAATTGAAGTAGGTACAGCGTACATCGCACCCCCAAACTATCATTTGCTTGTTGAAGAGGACTTTACACTTTCTCTTTCGGTAGATGAAAAGATAAACTATTCGCGTCCAAGTATCGATATTACTTTCGAAACAGCAGCTTATGCATATGGCAGTCAACTTGTAGGTATTGTTCTCACGGGAGCCAATACCGATGGAGCCTTTGGTTTGCTCACCATAAAAAATTACGGCGGTTACACCATCGTTCAGCAACCTAGCGAAGCCGAGAGTAGCATAATGCCATCAGAAGCGATCCGATTGGTAAAACCACATAAAATACTAAAACTAAACGATTTGGTTATGAAATTATTAGAACCTGGCTTTATTTTGCCGAAGTAAACTTTTGGAGCAACCGCAACTACAGTGCTTCCCATATTATGTTTAGCTTTTTTCTATTTTGACTTGAAAAATAATAATTATTTTTCACTCCATATCCCAACTTGCAAATCCATAAACGTATAACCTTCACATCAGGTAAATACTAATTAAAAGTTTACAAATGGGTCACTACTCTTGTTTTACGTACAAATGGACGAGGTTTAAACTTTAACACGTCATAGATTGATTGTTGGTCAACCGAAGGGCGTGTAATTAATTTTGCTTAAATCTTTTCATCTTCTTTTTTGTTAACGCTTATTAGCGATAGTTGTTGACTTTTCATTTTTTCAACAATTGTTTTCCATGAATAGTTAATGCCTGACAATTTAAGTTTCAGGTGTATATACCATCCCATCTGATATGCTGTGATGCCTATCCAATACCGAGACTTTAAAAGACTTATATGGGGTATGTAATCGTCTCCCTTTAAAAAGATAAAACAATGCAAATCAATAAGTTAGATATTTCGATTAGTTTTCATAACTACTTGAATTTATTCCTATTATCGTTAAACAAAATAGATTACGGGTAATGATGAGATACCCCATTAAGACTTAAACCATTATTTATAGTGCAAACTACTTTTGCGTTTGTCCGCTTTGTCTCCACTTTTCTACAGTAGCATACATTTGCTCTCGCTTTTTTTCTCTTGTTATATTCTAAAAAATTTGAAAGCAGATATAGAATGCCGACGTCCGTTATATATGTGCCTTATGGCCGAAGGGATACGTTGTTTCTACGTTTTATGCAGGTAGTAAACCGGAGATGTTTAAATATCAAGGTTTTTTAACGTTTTTGTAATTGCGAAAAATAAATTATCAGCCGGTAGAATTCAATATTTCCTTGTTATAGATTTATTGGTTAACTTAGAAGTTTCTTCTATGTTCATACCTGATTTTATTAAATTCTTTATTATTAAAATAACATTCTTTCTCTCTTCTTCCTTTTGTCTTCTCTCTTCTTCCTCTCTTTGCTTGGCTTCTTCAATTTGTTTTAAAAATTTGGCTTCCT
>QIKE01000074.1 GCA_003232915.1 Bacteroidota bacterium
AATTTTGTCAGGTATTTACGTTCATCGAACCAATATCCCAAGGTGGGTCACTATGACCGATTTGGTGGGTCACTATGACTGAAATATCCAGTTAGATAGGATATTACACTGGTGCGAAGTGATAAAACTATCCGGACAGAGTTATAGAATGAAATATAGAAAAACTATTTTTAAAAATAATGGAAAATAATGAAAAATAATGTAATTTTGACTCGAAATCATACATTGCTATTTTCCGAAAATGCTACATTGCTATTTTCCGAAAGTGCTACATTGCTATTTTCCGAAAACGATGCATATTTTTTTCTGCTAACACCCAGACCGATTGATCTGAATAATGCCCATTTTATCACCAAAAATCATATATCCCCCACTTCATAACAAACACCTTTGGTCTCTAATATAGAAAAATATTTTATCAACGAAATCAGAAATAACATCATACAGTTATCGCCGAATAGTATTTTTCCTTGCCTGTTGACTTCTTTTTCTATGTTATTCTTGATTTGTTGCATATTTTCCGGAAACCTTTTAATATAATGGTTGTTTAATTCAGATAGGTATTGTCCTACTTTGTACCGTAAAAAGTCATCCTTATTGTTAACAGTGATTTTAGTGACGGTTCCCTTGTCGTAAGAAAATAAATCTTTTTGCCCTATGTCAAAATCCAAAATAAGGGTTGGGATTTCCATGGAGAATATTTTCTTCACCTCGAACTTGATACTTTCGTCAAGGTTGCAAACTTCACAGAATCCCACATTGTATTTTATTGATTTATCAATATAATCAGGGTATTTGTTGATGTAGTCGATTAAACGATGCAAATGATTCAACTCATGCTCAATATCCGTGACAGGGGCGATGAAAGGTCTAATTTTTGCGTTAGTGGGCTTCCTGATTATCACTATGCTGAGATAAAACTTCCCAATCCATAGAGGGATGATCGAATTGACGTTTAAGTAAATCCCATCCAGCACTGCATAATGACCATTGGTGTAATTTGGAGAGTCAACAGTTAAAAAAAAATGAGGCAAGCCCTTTAGCTCACGATACTGAATTTTTTCAATGGAAGTGGAATCATAGTAACCATGGTCCTTAATGATTCTCTTGATCCCTTCAAGGTTTTCCCGCTTAACCAAATTGTAATAAGTATCTTTATAACTTATTTTTTTTTGTATCATCATTAATCTTTCAGTGAACAATTTAGCCTTCTTGTTTTTGATCTTAACATGGCTAATTGAAGTATGTCCATGGATTCTTTCCTTGTAAACGCCCAACATATATTCTACTGCCAATAGCGGCATAAAAAGCAAAAATAAACATTTTTTCCATGTAATACAATAAAAAATCACGTTTGCAGCATAATATGAAATATATGAGATGATTATGGCATGATGGAGCATAATTTATTAAATTTGCGACAATATGCTTATTAATTATCCTAAAATGAAAAGATCGAAGTTTTTAGACCATGTTGGCAAAGAGAAAAACCAAACATGAAATGCGGCACGTCCCATACCCGCGGGTCGCTAGCAACCATTAAAAAAGACAACAATGAAAGCAGAAACTTTCTTTCCTGAAATAATCATGAACCACAGCAATGCTGATCTCCCTGTTGACGGCGTTGAATCCTACTTAATACAAGCCGGGCAGCAACAATTCATATTTATGGAGTTCGACAGGGATGTAGAAGTTCCTGACCATTCGCACAATGCACAATGGGGCGAGGTGCTTGACGGTGAAATAGAACTAACAATTGCAGGAGAGCCAAAAGTATTAAAAAGGGGCGACACATATTACATTGACAAGGGCATGAGACATTCAGCTAAAATCAAACAGGGGTACAAAGACCTGACACTTTTTGATCAGGCGGACAGGTATAAAACTAAATTATTCTAAACATGATAGTTAAATCAACCGAATCAAGAAAAAGAAAATTCAAGGGAGTTGACTTTGAGCTTCTTTCGACCGGAACGAAATCAATGATAACCAAAATGAACTACAAAACTGGTAACAAAGTTCCATTTCATAATCACCCCAACGAACAGGCAGGCTATGTAATTTCAGGAAAAATACGAATCCGGTTTGCAGGGATTGGCCGGTTATTAACCGCCGGCGATTCGTATGTAATACCGGAAAATGCGGACCATAGTATCGAAGTAATTGAAGCCGGTGAGGTGATTGATGTTTTTACACCACCAAGGGAAGATTATATCTAAAACTAAAAGTTATGCCAATTATTGATTTAAAAACGACAGAGAAAAAAGAACCGGTGTCCGGCTATAAAGCCCGATTTGTTCATTCCGACAACATTACCCTTGCCTTCTGGGAAATCAAAGCAGGAAGCAAGCTCCCTGCTCATTCACACGTTCATGAGCAAATAGCGCAAATAACCGAAGGAGAATTTGAACTGACCATTGAGGATAGCACTTTTGTACTTAAACCGGGAAAAACCGGGAAAAATTGCCATCATTCCTTCAAATGTTAAACATTCGGGCAAGGCAATTACCGACTGCAAAATCGTTGACACCTTCTATCCTGTAAGAGAGGACTACCTGTAAACAGGATTCGGGAGTAACAAAACACCATCAGCTATTATAGCAACAAGATTATTTATAGTTGTGAAATTGTTTAAGGCTAAACTATCAATCTACGAGAGACATTCCGGCTTCGCTGGACTTCAGCTATTTTTTATTTTATGGCTCTGAAATAAAATCCAATAACGCGTCCGCAAAAAGTTTGGACTGGAAAACCCCGATTGGCCGGCGGAACTGTTCAACCTGTTTTGACCCGTATAACACGAAAATTGAAAATATTATATATAACCGTTGTTACCGATTTATTGTTTAAGAATAAATAGGGTTTACTAATTTTTTCTCAAGCCCTTATCAGAATAAAACATATCATACCTACGGCACTTCTAAATTCTTTTTTTTATTGACTGCCAATATATCGCCACTACGGAGCTAACCATAAAAAACCGGTTTATTATTGCTTTTATGGTGTTCGATGATTAATAAGTATTTTGTCAAACAATTCAGTTAAGTACTTGTCGATAACCTACTATATATTGTACATATTGAATTGAACAATCGCAAAGCCCAATCGTATCTTAGGTCGCTTCACGTGGAAACCAAACTGGCATAAATCACAACCAATTACAGCGCAGCTAAAATACTTTCTCCCTATCTAAAATCTTTACTTAGCCTTTTTTTTCTTATTTTTCTTTTCAAATTCTTTGATTAGTTCTTCGGGGCTTTTCCCCAAATTTTTCAAAGCCATTCGTGCGTCATTGGTAAATTTATGTTTAGGAAAAGTTTTCAGAAAAATATTATAATATTTCTTAGCATTTTTGTAATCTTTCAACTGATCGTCATAAACAAAAGCCTTTAGAAAATAACAAGTGGGCGTATTTTTATAATTGGGATATTGATTAATAATTCTGTTGAAGATAAAAATGGTCTGTGTAGCTTGGTTAAGATTCATTGAAATATCCGATGCCTTAAACAGAAAGTTAGGAGCCATGCTATCGGCAGGAAATGCATCGGCAAATTCAATATACTGATTGATAAGCGCTTTGGCTTTTTGTATGTCAATACTTGAAGTTTGGCTATTAAAAAGTGTGTCTTCGGCCAGTTTAATAGTTTTTGCCATTTGGGCTACCGTTTTCTTTTCATGTTTTTTCGTTTTGTTACCCGAATTTTGCCGGCACGAAACCGCCAACGTACCAACGACAGCGATTAAAATAAATATTTGTTTCATATTTTTACCTTTTAGTTTTTTTTCGCGGATAAAGCATTTTGTACCCTGGTTTTGTTTTCCCTGTACTAATATCATACAGTTTACCTTTTAGCAACAACCTTTTGATGTTAGGCAATCGCTCAATAAACATTATTCCTTGGTTATGGTCGTATTCGTGTTGTATAATGCGGGCTTTGATACCATCGAATCGTTCGTTTTCGTAAAAAACAAAATTTTCGTCATAATAGCAGATGTTAATAACGGATTTTCTTTTTACGTATTCGTTAATACCTGGAACACTTAAGCAACCTTCTTCAAACTCCCATATTTCACCTTCTTCGTTTTGCATATAAGCATTGATAAACACTTTTTTAAAATCTTTAGTTTCGGGATGTTGTTCTTCAAATGGAGAGGCATCGACAATAAACAACCGGATGGCTCGGTTAATTTGCTGAGCGGCAAGTCCTACGCCATTTGATTCGTACATAGTTTCAAACATGTTTCCAATAAGCATATGAAGCTCGGGATAATTTTTCCCTATTTTTTCACCTTTTTTCTTCAAAGTAGGATGTCCGTATGCGGTAATGGGTAACATCATAATGTAAACTGTTTTGATTTGAGATAAGATTGCAGTATGATTGTGGCGCTGATGGTATCGACAAGTGCTTTGTCTTGTCTCTTTTTTTTGTTCAGTCCACTTGCAAGCATTGTTTGGTGTGCTATTTTTGAAGTAAACCGTTCGTCGTAACGTTCAATACGAATATTAGGAAAACGTTGTCGCAGTTTACTAACAAAAGGTTCAATAAAACGGCAGGCATCCGAGGGTTTGTTTTGCATGTCGCGAGGTTCGCCAACGACAACGGTATCAACATTTTCGATAAGAAGATATTCTTGCAAAAATATCCAAATGTCTTTCACATGTACTGTTTTCAAACCATTAGCAATTATCTGAAGCTCATCGGTCACCGCGATACCTGCCCTTTTTTGTCCGTAATCTATAGCAACAATTCGTCCCATAATTTTTTTGAAATGCAAAATTAATATTTTGAACGATGTAAACCATACGAATTGTTTAAAAAAGAAATTCCTTAGAGTCAACTACAAAGCATAATTTGCGATTCGCAAAAAAACGGTTCACGAATTAAATTTTTTCAATGGAATCCTTACCTTTGCCAGCGAAAAAAATTCCATAAATGAAAAAAACAGTATTAAACACCATACATCGCCAGATGGGTGGTAAGATGGTAGAGTTTGCGGGTTTCGATATGCCGGTTCTATTCGAGGGAATTAACATTGAGCATGAAACCGTTAGAAAAAAACTTGGAGTTTTCGATGTTTCGCATATGGGAGAGTTTTGGGTAGAAGGCAATAAAGCGTTCGACTTGGTTCAAAAACTAACTACTAACGATGTAGCTGTTCTTGTTGATGGAAAAGTACAGTACAGTTGTTTTCCCAACGGAAAAGGTGGAGTTGTTGATGATTTGCTTGTCTATCGGTTTGGTAGCGAAAAATATTTGCTTGTAGTAAATGCTTCCAACATTGAAAAAGACTGGCAGCACGTCAACAAACACAACAATATTGGTGCAAAACTCACCAACGTCTCCGACAATATTTCGCAACTCGCCGTTCAAGGACCTTTGGCATTGAAAGCTATGCAAAAACTTACTTCCGTGCAGGTTGAAGATATGGAATATTATACTTTCAAAGTCATTGACTTTGCCGGCGAACCTGATATTATATTTTCCACGACCGGATATACCGGATCGGGTGGTTGCGAAATTTATATGTTGGGTAACAAGGTTGAAAAAATTTACAAAGCTATTTTCGCAGCCGGGAAAGAATTCGGCATTAAACCCATCGGACTTGGAGCTCGAGATACGCTCAGATTAGAATCGGGTTTTTGCCTTTATGGCAACGACATTGACGATACCACTTCGCCCATAGCTGCTGGATTGGGTTGGATAACCAAATTTGTTGATGGAAATAATTTTATTGACAGGTCGTTGTTTGAAAAACAAAAAGCTAACGGTGTTCCGCAACGGCTCAAAGGTTTTGTATTAGAAGATAAGGGCGTTCCCCGCCACAACTACGAAGTTGTTGACGTAAAAGGTAATAAGATAGGCAGGGTAACATCGGGAACAATGTCGCCTATGTTGCACAAAGGAATTGGTATGGCGTATATTGATAAGCCATATTGGAAAGAAGGTACTGAAATATTTATAAAAGTAAGAAACAAAAACCTGAAGGCTATGGTTACTCGTCCGCCATTTTACAAAGGATAATATCTTGATTGTTTTATGGACAAAAAGCGTACGTTTGAGGTAATCCTTGCTCCGAATTTATACAGTAGCAAGCAAACAAAAGAGCCATATAATGTGGTGGTGGTTGACATTTTTAGAGCGACGACCTCTATTTGTGGTGCATTGGATTACGGCGTAAAAGCTATTATTCCGGTAAAGCGTATTCGTCATGCCCGTTTAATGAAAAGACTCGGGTATATTGTGGCTGCCGAAAGGGGAGGTCATAAAGTTAAATTTGCACATCTCGGAAACTCGGCAACAGCTTTTTTCAAACCCGAATTTATAGGTCAGGAAATTGTTTATTCGACCACTAACGGAACAAAAGCCGTTAAAAAGGCACACCATGCAAGAAACATTGTTATCGGTTCTTTTATTAACCTCAGTGCTGTGGCAGAATGGCTTGCCTCAAAACCTGAAAACCTTGTGATATTCTGTGCGGGTTGGAAAAACAAAGTAAACCTTGAAGATAGCCTGTTTGCCGGTGCTCTTTCACAGCTTTTGGTAAATAAATATGGGTTTACAACCGATGACGATTCGGCTAATCTTGCCATAGACCAATGGAATAACGCCAAAGACAACATTCTCGGATATATAGAAAAATCTTCACACCGAAATCGCTTACGAAATCTTGTCGACGACGAATTGCTTAACTTTACTTTTGCTATTGATAAAAGCCGTGTTGTTCCAATATTGAAAAGATATAAAATAGTAAAAGCATAGAGAAAATTCATGAATTTTCTCTATGCTCCGCTTCTATAATACAATTTATAAGAAAAAAACAATTTTAAAGAGCACCCTCATCATAAGCCTTTTCGCCAAATTCTGCCATATCAAGGCCAAGGGTTTCCGTTGCGGTAGTTACTTTTACCGGTGTAATATAATTAATTAGTTTCAACATAAGTAGGGTAAAAACAAAAGCGTATGCAGCAGCAATTACCACAGCAACTAGTTCTTTTAAAAAGAAAACGCCGCCGCCAAAAACCAAACCGTTGGCGCCGTGAGCGTTAACAGTAGTAGTGGCAAATACACCGAGCATGATGGTGCCCAATACACCACCTATACCGTGAACACCCCAAACATCTAATGCATCGTCCCAGCCCAATTTGTTTTTTACCTGTACGGCAATATAGCATATGGATCCTGCCAAAATACCGATAATAATGGCTGCCCACAAAGGAACATAACCGGCTGCCGGAGTAATGGTAGCCAAACCGGCAACAGCTCCTGTTAACAAGCCGATGAATTTCGGTTTTTTCTCTCTACTCCATTCGATAACCAACCATGTGATGGCAGCAAAAGATGCGGCTACGTCGGTATTTAAAAAAGCCAAAGTGGTAACAGCATCAACTTTCAGTTCGCTACCGGCATTAAAACCATACCAACCGAACCACAGCAAACCAGTGCCAATGGCAACGAGCGGGATGCTGTTGGGCGGCGATTTGGTATCAATACGTTTGCCAACATAAATAACGGATGCCAGAGCTGCAAAACCCGCAATGGCGTGAACCACAATACCTCCGGCAAAGTCTAAAACACCCCAAGTGGCCAATAATCCACCACCCCAAACCATATGAACAAAAGGATAATAAACGAAAATTTGCCATAAAATCAAGAAAATCAAATATCCCTTAAAGGTAATTCGATTGATAAATGCACCGGTAATTAATGTTGGTGTTATGATGGCAAACATCATTTGATACGCAACAAAAATAAAGGTGGGATATTGGTTGCCGCCTCCCGAAAACATTTGATTGAAAGGAATGTTTTTTAAAAAAGCCGAATCGAAATTGCCGATGATAGCTCCTTCGCCTCCGCTAAAGCACAATGAATATCCGAAGGCAATCCACAAAATGGTGGTAAGTCCCAACGAAACAAAGGTTTGAATCATAATGCCGAGAATGTTACGCTTACTCGCAAGCCCTCCATAGAAGAAAGCCAAACCTGGGGTCATTAACATAACGAGGCTTGTTGATAAAATCATAAAAGCCGTTGTACCTGTGTTTAACATAACTAAAAAATTAAGTGAATATTAAGTTAAAAAGAAATTCCAAAAACAAAATAAATCTTTCCCGTCTGTAAGTTGGTAATTAATGATACCGACAGTGGTAAGGCAAATAGCTTTGTTATCGGAATAGATTTTGATGCGGTAAATCCCAAATTTACTATGCCAAAAGCATTGCCGTAAAATCCGGCTTCGCCGTTATAGTTTGTGTATCGATTGGCTTTTCTCGGAGTAGTGGCATTTATCCCTATAAAAGAATTCATTGTTACCGCGTTCAATTCAAATGAATATCCCACTTCAATATAGGTAGAATATTGAATGCCTGTTTTTTTGTTGAAGTCGTTGCTTTGC
This sequence comes from Bacteroidota bacterium, assembly GCA_003232915.1. Lineage (GTDB taxonomy): Bacteria > Bacteroidota > Bacteroidia > Bacteroidales > F082 > Sulfidibacterium. The sequence continues at coordinate 8,395 of QIKE01000074.1, forward strand.
GGATTGTTATTGATACGCGCGGCATCGGCACCGTAAAAATTGGTCGCCAGTAAAAAAGTAAAAGGAATTCTTTTTGTCCCATTAAACGATAGACTCCCTTCAAAAACATGACCGGTTTCATCTTTTCCATATCTGAAATAATGATAGTTGCCAAATTCAGTGGGGAAAAAATAATCAGTAAGCGTTAATGTAAATGCGTTATTAACAAAACTCTGACTGACATGTAAATCTATCTCCTGCGAAAAGTTATTGTTAGATACGGAAAAAGCACCGTAAACACCAGCCTCAAAACTTCCTTTTTTAAAAGTAAAAGCAGGCTGAATACTAGGCGAATTATTACCCAATTGAGAACCACGCCAAATATACCGACTTACTAAATAAGCACCTAAGTCGACACTTGATGTGTGTATTTTATGGGAATCGCTTTTGCTATGTGCCAACAAACGGCTTGTAAATGCAAAAAGCAAAATACTTGTGAAAAGTAGATAATAAATCTTTTTCATAAACTCAGCTGTTAATGTATGCTGCAAAGATTACACTAATTTGCGAGATTTTCAATAGAGGAAATTCGTAAATTTATGGTAAGCATTTCTTTTATTAGTAGGTATTTTACCTACACATTACGTAAGTAGTAATGCCGGCCTGCGGGTAAATCGTTGTCGTTATAGACAAATATTGTTGCATTTTTCACATCTGGACTACTTGGGTTGGTGAGACTTAGACATTTATCAATCCTATAGTTTTTATTTATTAAAATGGTAAATCTACTATTTCAAATCAGAGAAATAACCGGCTGGAAAACTTTTGAAATCAACTATAAAAAATATGAAGTAGCCTATTTGCTTTTCACGCAATTTTACGGGGAGAGGAACTATCGCTTGGTAATTATGAGAGAAAAGGGCAACAAAAATCATATTGACGCTTTTACAGGCGATGGCTTAATTTACCGTTCAAGACTTTCAAATAAAAAAAACTTTGAAAAACAGGTTATTGAATGTTACAATAAAAAAGATGCCGCTGAAAAAACCTTTGATGTTATGAATAATGACTTTTGCTAAAAGTATTTGCCTTTCTCTTTTATGAATCAAAACAATGCGTTTATGATAATTATAGCAATGATAAAAGATTTTTACAACTATTTTGTTAGAAAAGTATCGGAAGTATTTTCGAATATTAAACCTACAACACGCCAAAATAGATTTATTTTCAGATTCAAATCTGTAGCCGGTAAATGGAAATGTCAATACTGAAGATGAGTGTTGAAATTATATACAAACAAGCCTTACCGCTAATCTGCTGAAACATCATTAAATAAATTGAAAAACAAAGGACTGTTATGCCCATTTTTCTACAATTAATTAATTGCTATTTATCTGATGATTTGATTGCTATACATCACACGGGATAAATAAGGTCATTTTCATTTTTAAAAAACCGGAACTTCATCTGTTTATAATTTTGTATCTTACTGATCTATTTAGTTTTATGTTTTGTCATAATTTTCGGCTCAGCAATCGAAAATTACGCCAAAACGGTGCTGACATTTTTTGTACCACTGGTTAAACCCGTGGAATGGCAAAGCCATTATTCCACAGATTAAAACCCGTGGAATGGCAAAGCCATTATTCCACAGGTTAAAACCCGTGGAATGGCAAAGCCATTATTCCACAGGTTAAACACCTGTGGCTATTATTATTACGCTCCTTCGTAGCTCTATTATCATTCTTCTGTGTGTCGAATTTATTTGTCATGGGAGTTTCATGTCAATAAATTTTTTAAATCGGCCTTGTATGTTTGATTAAGTGATTAGAAAAATCCGGTTACATATGAAATTTGTCAGGGATTTCATAATATTTTATATACAGTTTTTTCTTCTCTAAAAATGTATAAATTTATCCCGTTTTAAGTATAACATATTTTATCCCAAATATTAAAATGGGTTTTTATCAAAAAAGCATACGATTTAATTAATCAAAGTAAGTTGAAAACGGCAAGCCGGTTATTACGACCTGTTTTATGTTGATAGTTTTTTCAATTAAAGTAAAAATATAAGGTTTTACTCTTAGAATTCCAGAAATAGCGAAACTTTGTATTTACTTGTGGTTTTAAGGCCTATTTGAAAAAATATTTTTTACTCAAACGACAAAATTGATTTTTTAATAATAATGATCGCTTCCATCAGCTCTTCTTCGGAAATAACCAAAGGAGGTGCAAAACGGATAATATGGTCGTGAGTAGGCTTTGCAAGCAAACCGTTTTCGAGCATTAGCAAACAAACATCCAAAGCTGTTTTGCCATTTTTCGGTCTGATAACCACAGCATTGAGTAAACCTTTACCGCGCACGGATTCTATCATTGGCGAATCTGTTTTTTCCATTTCCGAACGGAACAACTGTCCCAGTTTTTCGGCTCTTTCCGCCAGTTTTTCTTCTTTTACCACTTGCAATGCTGCAACAGCTACGCGTGCGGCAACCGGATTACCTCCAAAAGTGGAACCATGTTCGCCGGGTTTTATGGTAAGCATAATATCATCGTCGGCAAGGACTGCCGAAACGGGATAAACTCCTCCCGACAATGCTTTCCCCAAAATTAAGATATCGGGACGAACGCTTTCATGGTCGCAGGCTAACAACTTACCCGTACGGGCAATGCCCGTTTGCACTTCGTCGGCGATAAACAACACGTTTTTTGCTTTACACTTATCGTAAGCCTTTTTCAGGTAACCCTTTTCGGGAACCACTACACCAGCCTCACCCTGAATAGGTTCTACAAGAAACCCAGCCACATTGCTATCTTTAAGCGCTTCTGACAAGGCATCTATGTCGTTATAAGGTATAGTAATAAATCCGGGCGTATAAGGTCCGAAATCATTTTTGGCATCGGGGTCGGTCGACATTGAAATAATGGTTATAGTTCGACCATGAAAATTGTTGGCGCAAACAATAATTTTGGCTTCATTTTCCGGGATGCCTTTTACTTTATAAGCCCATTTACGGCAAAGTTTCAAGGCGGTTTCGTCGCCTTCGGCTCCCGAATTCATTGGCAACACTTTGTCGTAGCCGAAATATTCGGTAATATATTTTTCGTAAACACCGAGAACATCGTTGTAAAAAGCACGTGAGGTAAGAGTTAAAATTTGTGCCTGCTCAACGAGTGCATTAACAATTTTTGGATGACAATGTCCTTGATTAACTGCTGAATAAGCCGATAAAAAGTCAAAATATTCTTTTCCTTCGACATCCCATACTTTTGCTCCTTTTCCTTTGGACAAAACAACCGGCAAAGGATGATAATTGTGAGCTCCGTATTGGTTTTCAAGCCCCATTGCCATTTTAGATGTGATTTTTTCTACCATAATATATTCTCTTTATATTTTTTAAATAACAACAATTGAAACCGCCTTGTACTGGCAATTGCAAAAATAAGGTTTTAAAGATGTTGAAAGTATCGACGCAATAAAAAATCAGTAAATCACGTAGCAAGGTTTCACAACAGATGTCGAAAAGGGATTAACAACCACTCGAAAAATTTATCGGGAAAAGAACGGTTTTTCCAACTATCGTAAACAAAAGGAGTTGTGTTTTTCAGTGTTTGCTCGACATGTTCTTCCATTTGTTCGGCAATGTCAGCATCATTGCCCGTTAGTATAATCTCGAACATATAACGGAAACTTCTATAATCGAAATTACTCGAACCGATAGCAAAACGGCTACCATCAACAAACAAAATCTTAGCATGCAGGTTGTTGGGTTCGTAAAACAATATTTTTATCCCCTGCATCGACAAAGGACCGAGATATTTGTTACGAAGAATGTCAACCAATGTAACATCCGATTTTTTAGGAATAATAATTTTCACTTCCACTCCACGCCTCGCTGCGTCAGAAAGCGCTTTACGCAACAAATAGCCCGGTAAAAAATAAGGTGTTTCTATCACCACATCCTGCTTCGAGTCTTTTATCATTTCAATAAATATCCGGTTAATACGCTTAAAAGCAATGTTGGGCACATCACGAATAATCTCGAAATTGTGGTATTTAATTCGTCGCGTATAATAATTCCGGCTGAAAATATATTGATTGTAAATTTTATAATCCTGCAAAAAAAGCTTCTTAAAAGTGATTGTAATTTCAGAAACCATCCGCAATACCGATTCACGCCAGTTGATGTTGTATCCGGTGAGATTTGTTGACCCTATATACGTTATTTTATCATCAATGAGCAACAATTTGCGGTGGTTGCGTTTATGTCCTTTTGTGAAAAAATCGAATTTAAATTTTATTTTTTCAAAAAAACGTACCTCACCTCCTTTTTCAATCAGTGGGTCAAAAAAACCGTTCTTCGTTGAACCAGCACCCCAGTAATCAATTAGAATTTTAACGCTGACCCCCCTTTTAGCAGCCTCCTGCAAAGCCATAAGAAAACGCCGCCCCATCTCATCGTTTCCAATCCTGAATGTTTCAATTAAAATGTAGTTTCTTGCTACTTTAATATCCTCAATCATTGCATTGTAATATTGCAATGGCTCCGAAAACAGGTGGTATGGCTCGCGTATCGTCATAAAATCTTATTCACGTTTAAACAACAAAAGAATGCATTTTTAAAAAGAGGCGAAAAATAAGTAAAATTATGCTAACTACAATTTAAGGAATAAAAGAATATACCGGCTTTTTTGTCACATTTTGTTTTTGGTTTTTATAACAAGTTTTTGCCGAACAACAAATAGAGTTGAAGAGTAAATTTTTTAGCTACTGCGGTTTCTGTCCATAAAGCCCATGATAGCTGCATCGGGTTGTCCGTTACAGTCACGTCCAACTTTGCCGTGTTACGCAAAGCCGCAAAGGAACTTCCTCCGGTCGCTATTTCCGGCTTGTTACTCAATAGCGGACCATGAGCTACCCTTCCACCCCTGACGCTCCAACCCACATACCTCACTATTTTCAACATTAAAATTCAAACAAGTTCAAGTATCTTCTTTAACAATTCATTAACCGGGAAAATAAAATAATTCGCATAAATACAATTCTATATTTTTCTCTACGGCAACCCTATTTCAGGCGCTCGCTCTTAAAACTTAAATGCACTTCCATTCTTCAACCCTTCCACGGTAAAATAGTTCCTTACCATATAGAAATATTTTAGTATTTTAAATTTCATAGGGAAGGCACTGCACTACACATAGAAGGTCGTTTTTTTATCTTTTTCCTTTTTCTCCTTGCTTCCACTTACAGTATACTTTTAGCATAAGGTGCAATATCTTGCGAAGCAAAATCGTGCTCAATATACTTAAAATAGCCGGCAATAGCAATCATCGCAGCATTATCGGTTGCAAACTGAAGTTGAGGAAGAAAAACATTCCAGTCATTTTCGTTTGCCAACTTATTCACGCGGTTTCGCAAACCCGAATTGGCTGATACACCTCCGGCGATGGCAATATCTTTTATTCCGGTTTGTTTCATTGCTTTTTTCAACTTCGACAACAGCACGTTAATAATTGTAAATTGAATAGAAGCTGACAGATCGGCAAGATTTTCTTCAATAAAACGCTCGTTTTCTTTAAGCCGGTCGCGCAAAAAGTAAAGAAAAGAGGTTTTCAATCCGCTAAAACTATAATCAAGACCGGGCACACGAGGTTCGGGAAACGAAAAAGCTTTTGGGTTTCCTGTTTTTGCCAGTTTGTCAATATGTGGTCCACCGGGGTAAGGTAGCCCCATAGTTTTTGCTGCTTTGTCGAAAGCTTCTCCGGCGGCATCGTCGAGAGTTTTGCCGAGAACTTCCATTTTGGATGGGCTGTCAACATATAAAATTTGCGTATGACCTCCCGAAACAGTCAGGCACAAAAACGGAAATCGGGGATGACGGATTTGCACCTCCGTTTCCACAAAATGTGCTAAAATATGAGCTTTTAAATGGTCAACTTCAATAATAGGTTTACCGAGAGCAAGCGCAAACGACTTGGCAAAAGAGGCGCCCACGAGCAACGACCCCAAAAGTCCGGGACCCCGTGTAAAAGCAACAGCATCCAACTGATTTTTTTCTATCTTTGCTTTGCGAAGCGCCACCTCCACAACAGGTATAATGTTTTGTTGGTGCGCCCGTGAAGCAAGTTCAGGGACAACGCCTCCAAATGCCTGATGAACAGACTGATTAGCGATTATATTCGACAAAATTCGCTTGTCGCTTATGATAGCTGCGGAAGTGTCGTCGCAGGACGATTCGATGCCTAAAATTATTATACTCATTTTGAAAACAAAAAAGAAATACAAAAATATTAAAAAAAGTGTTAGGAACATCCTACTTTACTTTATTATGGCAATCTTAATGATCCCGCTATCGCTTTCGCTATTGTTTCACGACCCAATGGTACAAACACTCACTGCCCGTATGTTTACTCAATGGGTTTCGCAAAAAACCAATTATTCGCTAAATATCGGAAAAATAAACGTTAACGTTTTAAAAGGTATTGAGTTAAATGATGTCAAACTTTTTGGCCCCTCAGGCGATACTATTTTGCTTATCGGCAATTTGGATATAACACCTATTTATCTCTCTTTTTTTCATTCGTCCATTGTTTTGCTTTCGGTAAATATCAACAAAGCCGATTTTCGTCTTGGTTATTACAAAGGTGACAAAGAATTGGAATTTACCAATTTTATCCATAGTTTTCCTTCGTTCGATACCGTTTCAAATACCAACGCAACCCCGTTTTTATTAAAAATTAAAAAACTTACAATTGCCAACGCACGGTTTAAATATTTCGACAAAAACGACACTGCCATCAGCAGAAAACAGATGAATTTTTCTGATATTGATGTGAAAAGTGTATTTATTTCCGCCCGTAATTTTCAGATAATTAACGATTCTCTCAGCTTTCATTTAAATAGCTTATCGGGTATCGACCGTTGTGGATTTCATCTTGTTAAATTAAAAAGCGACATCACCATAAGTCACAGGGTTTTATATTTTCTCAACACCATTATCGAAACTCCACATTCATTTCTCTCAACAGATTATAAAATGGATTATAAATCGTGGAATAGTTTTGTCAATTTTAACGACTCTGTTTATCTTACGGCCATTATCAGGCCTTCTACACTCAACTTGTCAGATATTGGTTATTTTTCAAAATTGTTTTTGCCGATGAAAAACATTCTTAAACTATCGGGCGAAGTTGAAGGCCATATATCAAATCTTTTTGCAAACCATTTGAACATCAGCTCCGGAAACCATACCCGTTTTAAAGGAAACATAAGAATCAAAGGATTACCTGATTTTTACACAAGTAATATTGATGCCATCATACAAAATTTTCAAAGTTCATTGGCTGATTTGCATCATTTTAAATTACTCGAAATCAATATTAACAAGATAAAATATCTTCCACCTTACGAAACTTTTAAAGTCAATGGCACTTTCCGCGGAGGTTTCGATAACTTTATCACATATTTTAATGTTTCGCTGCCAAAAGCTTCGTTGCATTTTAACGTCGTTATGAAACCCGAAAAATCAGGTTTCGCAATAAAATCGAACATTACAGCCGACAGTATCAATTTGGGTCATTATCTAGGAATCGCAAGTGTAATCGGGAAAACAGCATTTAAAACAACCGTTAGAATAAAACAAACAGCTACACACCGGACTGCCGACGTTAAGGCCGACATCAATTTTCTTGATTTGAATCATTACCGTTTGCATGCCTTGAAACTACAAGCGAATTATCGCAACGATAGCTTGCTAAACCACATTGTTGTTAACGACAAACACCTCGTAATGAATGGGGAAGGAAGTATTGTTTTCGATTCGTTGCCCAGTTTCAATTATACATTAAAAGTACTTCGGGCCGACTTTAAGCCTTTAAATCTTTCCGGTTCGATAGATTTTAGCTTACAATCGAACATTGTCTTTTCGTTTCAAGGATTCGATATGGATAGGATGCCTGTTCAGCTACAAATGACCGGTAATGTTCTTCGTTTCGGAAATGATGAATATCCCGTAAAAAAAATTGTATTATCGAAATACGTTGACAACACCGGCAAAAACATTTTACATTTTAATTCCGACATTGCGACACTTAATCTTGAAGGAAATTTCCATTTGAGTGAGCTTCGAGAACAAACGACCAATTTACTTAACTACTATTTCAGTCCGGCTTCGATAAAAACCCTTCATAAAAATGACAATATTTCTTTATTTTTCGTTGTGAAAGAACCAGCTATATTTGAACGTGAATTTTTTTCGGGACTTAAGATAGCTTCGGGCAGTAGTATAGAAGCTTCCGCCAATTTTGGCAAACACCAAATAAATGTTTCGGTTAACAGCAAAATGCTTAGCTATGCAGACATCGACTTTAGAAAAAATGTATTAAACATTAAACCAAGAAAATACGGATTAACAGCCATGTTATCAACAAAATACATAGTTTTAAAAGATAGCACCAAAGACGATAAAACTGTTCTCGGTCTCGACAGTTTTAATATTTTGGCAAATATTTTACGCGACAGTTTGCACTACACAATTTTTTGGAACAACAACGACACTTTGCAGAAAAACTTCGGTAACATAGCGGGTTTTTATTTAACGCATTCAAACGAAAATATTTTTCGTGTTTTCAAATCGGCAGTTTACGTAAATGACACTTTATGGTCATTGTCGCCGCACAATAAAATCGTAAAGGATTCACTCGGTATTGCATTTTCAAACTTCGAGATAAAAAGAGGCAGGTCGCGCTTTTCTATCAACGGCAGGGTACCACGTAACGAACACGACACTTTAAACATTGATTTTAAAAAATGGGATTTATCCAATTTCGATTTTCTAAGCCAAATGATCCCTATTGACTTAGAAGGAATAGTTGATGGCGGGATAAGCATTTCGCAAATCAACAAAAAATTGTGGATGGTTTCCGACCTTAGCATTAAAAATTTGTATTTCAACAAGCAACTTCTTGGCGATGCACGTATTCTTAATACATGGGATAACATCAGTCATTCGGTGTTTGTAAAATCGCAAATTGTTAGAAAAGGAAACTCAGGTATTGGCTTGGTCTTTTCGCTTGATGGCTTTTTGTATCCTTTTGCCAAAAATAATAATTTCGACCTAAAAGTGAGTTTTAATCGGTTTAAAATCAAAGCTATCGAACCTTTTTTAAAAGATTACATTTCTAATCTTGAAGGAGTTGCCGGAGGAAAAGTAAGCATATCGGGTAGCTTACAAAAGCCCATCTTAAAAGGCTATGTCAATTTTAAAAGAACTTCGTTGAAAATAAATTATCTGAACACGATCTATTCTTTCAGCAACAAAATTGTTTTTGATGAAAATCATATCGACTTTGGTTCAATAGTTTTGTACGATACGCTTGGCAACCACGCCACCCTCAGCGGCGGACTTAATCACAGTTATTTCTCCAATCCCAGATTTGATTTAACCGTTCATACTAACAAATTTTTGTTTTTCGATACTAACCGGCATCAAAACGATTTGTATTACGGTACCGCTATTGCGGCAGGCGACATTAAAATTGAAGGGCCGCCGGACGACATCAGCTTAAGAATAAAGGCAAAAACCGATAAAGGAACCAACGTTATCATTCCGCTTGACTATACAACCGAAATTTTAGACAAAGATTATATTGTTTTCAAAAAAGCCGAAACCGATAGTACCGAAGAAAAAACGAAGCTAAAAAATTCAAATAAAGAAACGGGCACTAAGTATGATATTGGCCTTGACATGCAAATTAAGCCGAATGCTAAAGTAAAAATCATTATGCCATATGATATGGGCGACATTCAATCGAAAGGAAATGGCAACTTGGCAATGAATACGAATTCTGACGGCGATTTTTCTCTCGTCGGCGATTATGTTGTCAAAGAAGGTGAATTCAATTTCACCATTCAAAATCTGATAAAAAAACGATTTATCCTCATCAAAGGGGGCCGTATTTCGTGGAGTGGCGATCCTTATACCGCCAACCTGAACATTAAAGGACTCTATACGGTAAAAACTGATTATAAAGGTCTCGGATTGGTTGTTGACTCAACTGCAGGCTACAAAACCCGCCTGAAAGTGAATTGTTACGTGATTTTAACGGGTTCGTTATCAGAACCTACTATGCGTTTTGAAATTAAATTTCCCGACCTCGATCCCGATATGCGACGAATGGTTTACGCCCAATTAGACACAACAAATCAGGCATTGGTAAACCAACAAATGATTTCGTTACTTGTACTCGGATCTTTCAGTTTCAGCAACACCTCCAACATCAGTTTAAGTTCGTCGTATTACAACATTATTTCCAATCAGCTTAGCGGAATGCTTTCGCAAATCAGCAAAGATTTTGATGTCGGCATCAATTACAAACCCGGCGACAAAATTTCGCAAGAAGAATTTGAACTAGCCTTATCAACCCAACTTTTCAATGACAGACTTACTATCAACGGCAATTTCGGCATGACTTACGACCGTTCCAACCGATCGGCGAGTAACCTTGTAGGTGATGTAGACATCAATTTTAAAATTACTCCCGACGGGCGCTGGCTACTAAAAGCTTACAACCATTCCAACATCAACAGCTGGTACTATTACAACAATTACGATAAAGTTTCGCCTTATACACAAGGTGCCGGTATTGCTTATCAAAAAGATTTTAACAATATTGCCGAACTTTTTGGCAAAACCCGAAAACGTAAGAAAAAAACAAACTATAAAAAATAATATTATGAAAAAGATTTCTATTTTAAAAAATTTGACAACACTGCTTATAAGCCTGTGTTTTTCTATCGGCAGTATTACTGCACAAATTACCATCAAATCGTCCGACCTTCCGTCGAAAAACGATACCGTACGACTTTCTACCGGCCTTAATGTCGATTTTATCGACTATACCGAAACAGGCGAAAATTTTACTTGGGATTTTTCCGGATTGTTTCCAATAAAACAAACCGTCGATACATTTTTAAATTATCTCAATACTCCTTTCGGGTTTCTTTTTTGGGGTACTGCAAATATTGCGAAACATCAACCCACCGCTATTCCCGTGCCGGGTTTGTCGATAAGCAATATTTACGATTATTATAAAAATTCGGGAAGTTCGTACAAATATGTTGGCTATATTGCTATGCTCAATGGCATCCCTTTACCTTTGAAATATTCCTCTCCCGATGTGCTGTACAAATTCCCACTTAATTATACTAATAGCGATTCGAGTTCTTCGGGTACTTCAATTGGTATAACCAATTTGGGGTATTTTCAAATTCAGCGTCATCGCAAAAATATCGTTGACGGCTGGGGCACACTCATCACTCCTTATGGAAGTTTCGAGGTACTTCGGGTGAAATCGCAAGTAACCGAATTCGACAGCATTTATATCGACTCACTTAATACGGGCATCCCTATCAACCGGAATTATACCGAATACAAATGGTTGGGAAAAAACATGAAAGAACCGTTGTTGGAAGTTGTTTCAAGCTATTTTGGCGTAGTGGCTACCTATATCGACTCGGCACGTAACACCCTTATCGGCATAGACAAGCACAAAACCCCGAATACCACAGTTCGTGTATATCCCAATCCTTCAAAAGGCAATTTTTATTTATCCTTCGACAAGTTGCCGGCAGGCAAACTCGCCCTAAAGATTTTTTCAACCGGCGGAAAAACAGTCTTTTCAAAAGATTTTCCTTCGGGTAGTAAAACCATGTTTTTCTCCATCAACAACACAAAACTGAAACCTGGAAATTATTTCCTTAACATTCGTTGGCAGAACCATCTAACGATTAAAAAACTGATGATAATGCGATGACGAAAAATTTTGTCGTGTACAAATCGTCGGCCGGTTCGGGCAAAACAACTACCCTTGTTAAAGAGTATTTGAAACTTACCCTGAAAAATCCAGGACTCTTCAACAGTGTATTGGCCATTACTTTTACCAATAAAGCTGCCGCCGAAATGAAGAATCGTATTTTAGAAACATTACGAAAAATTATTGCCGGCGAAACCACCGGTAGCATCATTGCGAGCATTGTTCGGGAAACAGGCATTACCAACGAAAAATTACTTGAAAATGCCAGGCAGTTACTGTTTTTTATCGATCATCGTTACGACGAGTTTTCCGTGAACACAATTGATGCTTTTGTGCACAAAATCATTCGCACTTTTGCCGTCGATTTACAACTTCCACAAAATTTCGAAGTGGTTATTGATACTGACGATTACATTCCTTTTATCGTTGAAGACATTTACAAACAGGTGGGTATTGACGAAGACTTTACAAACATACTAACTCATTTTGTATTGTCGCGCGTCGAAGACGAACAAAAACATGACATTTCGGGTACACTTGCCGACTTCATCAAAAACCAATTAAGTGAAGAAAGTTTTGCAAAAATAGAAATCCTTGATAAGCTATCTGCCACCGATTTTATCAACATTATCGAAAAGCTACAAATGACTTTGGCCGTATCGAAACAAAAAATAACAAAAGCAGCCACTGCTGCACTCGAATCAATAGCTTCGGAAGGTATTGTTGCAAGCGATTTTGCATACGGTAAAGCAAATGGCGCTTTCGGATATTTTAGTAAAGTCAAGCATTTTTCAAAACTCAATGAGTTGGTTTCGGGCAAAAGGGCAATTAATGCTTTTGAAAATGATAAGCAATGGTATTCGGGAAAAGCATCAGCAGATATTATTTACCGAATTGCTAAATTAAAGCCGCTACTTACTCAATATTACAACGAAATAGCAAGCGAAGCCGGACAATATATTCATCGTCGTTTGATATACAATTCGATTTACGAAGTGGCGCTTGTTAGCGAAATAAGGACATTGTTCGATTTGTTTACCGCACGTACACAAAAAGTGCACATTTCGGAATTCAACAAACGCATAGCAAAAGAAATAACCTTACAACCCGTTCCGTATATCTACGAACGACTCGGAAGGCGCTACACTCATTTTCTTATTGATGAATTTCAAGATACTTCGGTTTTGCAATGGAATAACCTGCTCCCACTTGTTGAAGAATCGTTGGCCAATAATAATTTTAATATGTTGGTAGGCGATGCTAAGCAAGCCATTTACCGTTTTCGTGGCGGCGAAGTAGAATTGTTTACCCACTTACCCTCAATGTATCAAAACAACGAGTCGCAACAAAGTCGTTTGCGAGAAAAAGCCCTGCGAGAAAATTATCACGAGAAATACCTCGACACAAATTATCGTTCACGTAACAACATAATCGAATTCAACAACCGGTTTTTCGACATTGCCAAAAGTTCACTTTCGCCACGCTTTCAACCTATTTACAACAAGCACGAACAAAAGATTCCCACGAAAGAAAAATCAGGAGGACTCATTTCGTTTAGGCTGCTGCAAGCCGACAATACAGCCGGTTTTCAAAAAAAATGTTTGGAAGAAATTTTACAAATTGTTGTCGATCTTACAAATTCGGGCTTCGCTTACGGACAAATTGCCGTACTTAGTTTGGCAAACAAAGAAGCCTCGACTATTGCCGGACATTTATTACAACACGGCATTCCGGTAGTTTCTTCCGAATCTGTACTTTTAACTTCCTCGGCCGACCTGCGTTTCCTTGTAGCTTTTCTTTTTACTCTCGCCAACACCAACCGTCAAAATGCTATGGCCGAACTGATGTATCTTTTCCTTTTGTTACACAACAAAACTGACGAATTTCATCATTATTACCTAATGTTTTCTACGAGTCAAAATGTTTTTAACAAGTTGATTCAGCATTTCGGATACCATGAACTTAACTACAAAAATTTGCGCAACAAGCCCGTATATGAAATTTGCGAAGATTTTATCCGCCATTTTTACAAAAACGAACCTACCAACCTCTTTCTTCGCTTTTTCCTTGATTTTGTATTCGAAAAACAAAATATCCACGATGGCGATTTGGTTCATTTCCTTGAACTTTGGGAAGAAAAAAAATCGAAACTAAGTATCGCCATGTCTGAAGACGTTGATGCCGTGCAAATTATGACCGCACACAAAGCCAAAGGCTTGAAATTTGATGTGGTCATTGCCAACCTTTCGAAATCGAAAAGCGGTGCAAAACTTACAAAAAAACAATATTGGGACACACCGGAGTTACGCGATATTAGTGAACTGAAATTAAGCCTTTATCCAATTAATCAATCGCTAACATTGATAGAAAAAGGTGATGTTTATGATGAAGAAAAAGCTAAAACCGATCTTGATTTTCTCAATTTAATTTATGTGGCTTTTACACGTCCCGTACATGCTCTTTATGCGATAGGCCACATCGACAAAAAAGGAAATCCCGACCTTTTCAGCGTACACCTTCAAAACTATTTAAAATCGGAAGAATATTGGGAAGAAGACCGGTTTCGTTATCATTTCGGCACTTTACCAGTAAGTCAACCGGAAAAACGAAAAGGTTTTTTGGGAAAAATATTGTCTGCAACCCCCTCCCTTGCGTGGGACGAACAGTTGCAAATTGCCGGAATCGACGAAGGAATTCTAATTGAAAATCAAGAACTGCCGGCTCGCCGCTACGGTATATTACTGCACAACATTCTGTCGGAAGTTTATCAAGCTAACGATTTGCCTAAAGTTATCAATTCTTTTGTTAACAAAGGACTCCTTGATGTTAGCTTAATTAAAAAAGTAGATAATATTTTGTTTAAAGTTGTTTCCCACCCACAGCTATCTGTATGTTTTGCACCCGGAACCGTAATAAAAACCGAGACCGATATTTTTGATAAAACAAGCAACAAACTACTGCGTGCCGACAGGGTAGCTATTAACGATAATACATTGACAATAATCGACTATAAAACCGGAAAAAAAACACCTTCGCACCAACGTCAAATTAGAGAATACGGTAATGCATTTGAACAACTTGGTTACAAAAACATCCGATTAAAACTGGCTTATCTTGGTGAGGAGGTGGAAGTGGATGAAATAAGTTAATAATGCAACCGTCTCAAGTAAGAATTCTTCTAAAATAATACTAACGAACTCAACACGATTGAGACAAAAATAGCAGTGGTCGATTTCGGACATTTATTGATTGATTACGTACTACTTTTCATTTTTAGGCAAGCCAAATAAGCTCTAACTAATACGATATCAAATATTAGAGCATATCGGCATAATCTTAGCTTTACGTACTTTTCATTTGGGGAAGACCAAAAAGATTCGGATTATTAAAACAAAAAATTATTTTATAAAATATTTGTAATTTTAACATGGGATAGGAGTAAAAGGTTACGACACTAATTATTTGAATGCGAATTTTCATTTTTAAATTATATGCAACATGCGGCAGGGATGGAAGCGGCACACCGGACGGACGGCAGCGGATTTGGAGTAGGCGGCAAAGAGCGACCGAAGGAAGCTCCTTTGCCACCGTACGAAAAACCGCTGCCATACGCCGGAGTATAGCGGACAGCCCGCCCGGCCGCCCACATAAATAAATATATTATTATAAATCAAAACAACTGTTATTAATTAATTTCACAAAACAATAAATATGAAAAAGGGATTATTAATATTATTAATGGTATGGATAAACATCGGTTTGCTTGTAGCACAAAACGAAACACGTTTGTTGCGCTTTCCAGCCATACATGGCGACAAAGTAGTGTTTACATATGCCGGCGATTTGTATGAGGTAGCTCTAAAAGGCGGTGTAGCCCGACGACTTACTTCCGACGAAAACGGTTACGAAATGTTTGCCCGTTTTTCGCCCGATGGCAAACAACTTGCATTTACCGCACAATACGACGGAAATACCGAAGTGTATGTAATGCCGGCAGAGGGCGGCATTCCGCAAAGGCTAACTTATACTGCCACTTTACATCGCGACGATGTTTCGGACCGTATGGGCCCCAACAACATTGTAATGGCATGGCGTGGCAATCACGACATTATTTTTCGTTCGCGCAAACAGTCGTTCAACTCGTTTATCGGACAATTGTTTGAAGAATCGGATAAAGGCGGACTTTCAACTGAGTTACCGCTTTCTACGGGTAGTTGGTGTTCGTTTTCTCCCGGCGGAAAAAAAATGGCTTTTAACCGTGTATTTCGCGAATTCCGTACTTGGAAATATTACAAAGGTGGTATGGCCGACGACATTTGGATTTACGATTTTAAAACCAAAAACGTAGAACAAATAACGCATACAATTTATCAAGAAATATTCCCTATGTGGTATGGCAACAAAATTTATTTTCTTTCGGACCGCGATCGTACTATGAACCTCTTTGTTTACGATCTAACAAACAAACAAACCACAAAACTCACCAAATACACTAACTACGATATTAAGTTTCCCTCGCTTGGCGACAAGTCAATCATTTACGAAAACGGTGGCTATCTTTATAATTACGATCTTGCGTCGGGAAATATCACAAAAGTTCCGGTAATAATTGAAAACGACCTTATTACGGGACGAAACGCTTTGAAAGACGCATCGAAAGTAATTCGTACCGAAGCGCTTTCGCCCGATGGAAAACGGGTAGCTTTCGGTGCCCGTGGTGACATTTACACATTACCTGCCAAATCGGGTATCACTCGCAACCTTACACAAACCTCAGGTATTCACGAGAGAAACGTCGAATGGTCGCCCAAAGGTAAATATGTTTCGTACATCAGCGACAAAACCGGTCAGGGAGAAATTTATATCCAAAACCAAAATGGCTTGGAACCAGCCATTCAACTAACAGCAAATGGCGATACGTACAAATATAATCCCGTGTGGTCGCCTGATGGCAAAAAACTGCTTTGGTCCGACAAAATGGGGCGTTTGCTTTACATCAACACAACTACAAAACAAGTTGACACGGTAGTTGTCCACAGCAGCGACTGGGAAATACGCAGCTATTCGTGGTCGCCCGACAGCCGCTGGGTTACTTATACCTTGCCACACAACAACACAGTGAGTCAAGTTTTTGTTTTCAACACACAGAACAAACTCACACACCAAGTTACCGATAATTGGTATAATGCAGGTTCGCCGATTTTCGGTACTGACGGCAAATATTTGTTCTTTGTTTCCTCACGCGATTTCAACCCTATTTACAGTTGGGTGGAATGGAATTTTGCATATCAAGATATGAACAAAATTTACTTTGTTACCTTACAAAAAAGTACACCTTCGCCCTTTGCCCCCGAAAACGACGAAGTAAAAATTAACATTGACAACAACAGCTCCAAAGTTGTCAAAAAATCTTTGGGAAAGAAAAAAAGAAAAATATCAGGAAAACAGGAAAAACCAAAATTGAAACCTGTAAAAATTGATTTCAACGGTATCACCGAAAGGGTAATAAAGCTACCTGGCAAAGCCGGAAACTATTGGAATTTAACCCCTGTCGGTAACAAAATTTATTACGACTTTGCGTCAAGCTCTTCAAAAGGCGTGCAGATGAAAATGTATGATTTGCAAAAGCAAAAAGAAACTAATATAGGAAATGCATCCGGTTTTGTTGTTTCGGCCGACCATAAAAAAATGTTAGTTAACCTAAATGGAAAATATGCAGTAATCAACTTACCACAGTCCAAGGTAAAACCTGATAAGTACCTCAATACCGGCAATATGAAAGTAATGATCAATCTTAGCAGAGAATGGGAGCAAATTTTCACTGAAGCTTGGCGGCAAATGGATGAATTTTTTTATGCCCCCAACATGCATGGACTCAACTGGAAAGCCATTTACAACAAATACAATGTATTGGTACCTTATGTAAAAAACCGCAACGATCTCAATTACGTTATCGGCGAGATGATTGGCGAGTTGAGCATCGGCCATGCTTACGTCAACGGAGGTGACAAGCCCAAACCGAAACGTATTAAAACAGGGCTACTTGGCGCTAAAATCAGCCAAGATGCATCGGGATACTTTAAAATCGACCATATTCTTTCGGGCGAAAACTGGACAAAAAACACACGTTCGCCCCTTCAGGCGGTGGGTGTCAATATTGAGCAAGGCGATTATATTGTTGCCATTGACGGCAAACCGACCAAAGAGGTTAACAACATTTATAAACTGCTTGTAGGAACTGCAGGAAAGCAGGTGATGCTGACCGTCAACAGCAAACCCAACAATAATGGCGCACACAACGTAATTGTTATCCCCATAGCCGATGAAGCAGGATTGTATTATTACGACTGGGTAATGCGCAACACCGAAAAGGTTAACAAAGCCACAAACGGCCAAGTTGGTTACATCCACATCCCCGATATGGGGCCGGAAGGCTTAAACGAATTTGTAAAACATTTTTATCCTCAGTTAAACAAAAAGGCATTGATTATCGACGATCGTGGCAATGGCGGTGGTAATGTTTCGCCAATGATTATTGAGCGCCTTGCCCGCAGGCTTACGCTTTACGGTATGTCGCGCAACAACAGCATAACCACCAAACCTAAGCAGATTATGCTTGGCCCCAAAATTTTACTCGTCAATGGCTATTCGGCATCCGATGGCGATCTTTTCGCTTACCAGTTTAAAAAACTAAAACTCGGAAAAATTATCGGTAAAAGAACTTGGGGAGGCGTTGTCGGCATACGCGGTTCACTACCGTTTATTGACGGAGGCACCTTGCGCAAACCTGAATTTGCCCCTATTGACACCAAAGGACACTGGACTATTGAAGGACACGGCGTTGACCCCGACATTGTTGTCGATAACAACCCCGCCAAAGAATATGCCGGCAACGATCAACAACTCGACAAAGCCATTCAAGTAGCTCTAAAAGAATTGAAAAATTACAAACCCAAACCACCCATTCCACCTTATCCCGACAAATCTAAATAAGACGTTTTAAACAAAGCCGCTCAATGAGCGGCTTTGTTAGTATTTGTAAAAAGTGTTAGTTCGTTAAAATTTGCCGGTTAAAATTTCTTATATTTATATACAAGTTTATAAAAACAAATACTTTTATTAGACTCTTAAACCGATAATTATACTCTATCGGAAATAATGCTTGACTACTATAACTGCAAAATTAATTTGCAAGAAACCTCATAAATTATTACTATGATTGGTTTAAAAAGGGTACGAAATATTTTTCAACCACTTTTATCCCTTAAACCCATAAAGGGGTAGAAAAAAAGCACACCCTTCAACAATGATTTTCAATATTTATCACGAATTACGTTTTTAGACCGGAATCATTAGAAATTCGAAATAATGAGCCATTTATTACTTTTTAGAAAACGCCATTCCATTCAGAAAATATATATATTTGTTGGAAATTAATGCAACATTAGCGGAACTTAATTTTAAAAATATACTACTATGGATATTGAAAAAGGACGTGATTTTGCAATAGAAACTATCGAAATGAAACCGGACTACGAAGGACGGGTGATTATTACACTTATTCATCGAAAAGCTAATAAAGATTCTTCCAAAGCCTTGCTTTACATTCATGGTTTTAACGATTATTTTTTCCAAACTCACCTTGCCGACCGGATTAATGATGCGGAAATAAACTTTTATGCTCTCGAACTTCGAAAATACGGACGTTCTATCTTATCCCACCAAAAGCCCAACGATTTTCGCAACTACAACGAATATATGGAAGACATCGACAAAGCCGTAGACATTATTCGCAATAAAGACAAAAATAACAAACTTATTCTGATGGGACATTCTACGGGAGGGCTACTTGTTTCGCTGTATGCACACCATCACCGTAACGACAAGTTGATAGGTGCCTTGATTTTGAACAGTCCGTTTTTTGAATTTAATGTTTCGCCTGTTTTAAAAAAAACTTTTATACCTCTAATGACCGCCTTAGGAAAAATCTTTCCGGGACTTCCTTCGCCGGTTGGCCTCGACAAAGGTTATGGTTTTAGCTTACATAAAAGTCATTATGGCGAGTGGGACTATGATATACAGCTAAAACCCGATGCCGGATTTAAAATTTATGCCAGTTGGATACGAGCCATACATCTTGCACAACAAGAGTTGCAAAAAGGCTTGGCCATACCCTGCCCTATCCTAGTAATGCATTCTGATAGAAGTGTAAGACCGGGAAACTATCGAAGTGATATGCAATATGCCGATAGCGTTTTAAGTGTAAAAGACATTGAAAAATATTCGCAAGCTATTGGTAATAATGTTGAACTTGCAACTTTTGAAAACGGCGTACACGACTTGCTGCTTTCGGAAAAAACCGTTCGCGAAAAAGTATTGAATAGAATAGTTGAATTTGTCTTATTAATAGATTAATGATTCCTAAAAACTAACTTGATACGTTTTGGTTTGGACTGCAGACACTAATTACGGCAATTATTTTCTACGAGTCAATTGTTGTAAATATATGATAATCAATTTACGGCTCAAGAGTTCTGAATTTGTTCTTTAATTTTAAATCTACGACAATTTCGACCTTAGAGAAATGTTTAAAACTGCAATTTCACATTTAGCGACTGCCGGCATTGGATATTGGGACTACTAATGAAAAGGGTAGAAAACCCTTGAATTTGAACTTGAACTCCAATCGACAACCGACAATCACCAAACTCAGCCCTTTTTACTTTTATCTTTTCACGAAAAGTTCTCTTTAAATATACGGTAATCAGTTTACAGGTCAGACAATCTGAAATTAGTAATTATGTTTACTTTGAAAAAACTTACTTAAAAAAGCCTCTTGCAAAAACAAAAGGTTTTTTTTGTTATGCTTGAGCTGTTGGGCCGCCAAGAGAAAAGGGAGGCATTCCACCGTCTTTCGACTCTTTAATGGGACCGTGTATCGACTCAAATTTACGGATATTATCGTGCAAGGCCTTGTATAAACGTTTTGCATGTTCCGGAGTAAGAATAATTCTTGCTTTAACTTTAGCTTTAGGTATTCCGGGCATCATTTTTACAAAATCAAGGATAAATTCGGCATGAGAATGAGTGATGATAGCCAAGTTGCAATAGATACCTTCGGCAACTTCTTCACTTAACTCAATGTTAATTTGGTTTTTGTTTTTTTGCTCTTCCATATTTGTAAAGTATAGGATAAACGGGTTTAGCAAAGCAATTCCCGTTTTAAAAGTTAATAACTATTTATTTGTCAGTATCGTCATTTTCGACAGCATTCATCATAGAATTATATTCTTCCTTAGAGCCGACGATAATGTCTTCATATTCACGCAGACCAGTTCCTGCCGGTATTTTATGACCTACAATAACATTTTCCTTCAATCCAAGAAGGCCATCGGTTTTAGCTGCAATGGCAGCTTGAGTAAGAACTTTTGTAGTTTCCTGAAAAGATGCTGCTGAAATAAAGCTGTTTGTTTGAAGGGAAGCTCTTGTAATGCCTTGCAACACTTGACGTGCGGTAGCAGGTTGAGCATCACGAGATTCAGCCAATTTTTTATCACGACGTTTCAAAGTTGAATTTTCATCACGCAATTTTCTTGCGCTTACTATTTGTCCAGATTTAAAAATTTCGGAATCACCTGCGTCTACAATTACTTTCTGGCCGAAAATATCATCATTAACTTCCTGAAAAGTGATTTTGTTTACCAGTTCACCTTCAAGGAAACGAGTATCACCCGGGTCTTCAACCTGAACTTTACGCATCATCTGGCGGACAATAACCTCGAAGTGTTTATCGTTGATTTTAACGCCTTGCAAGCGGTAAACTTCCTGAATTTCGTTAACGATATATTCCTGAACTTTCATTGGGCCTTTAATAGCAAGAATATCAGCAGGCGTCATAACGCCATCAGACAGGGGTGTACCTGCTTTAACAAAATCGTTTTCCTGAGCCAGAATTTGTTTTGCTGTAGGAACAAGATAACGCTTTTCTTCACCTGTTTTAGAGGTGATAATAATTTCTCTATTACCACGTTTCAATTTTTTTCCGAATGAAACTACACCATCAATTTCTGAAACTACGGCTTGTTCGGAAGGATTACGTGCTTCGAACAGTTCGGTAACACGCGGCAAGCCGCCTGTTATATCACCGGCTTTACCAAAAGCACGTGGAATTTTAACAAGAATATCTCCGGCTTTTATTTTATTTTCTTCTTCGGCAAGTATATGAGCGCCAACAGGCAGGTCGTAAGAGCGAATAACACTACCATCTTTATCAAGAATTTTTATAACTGGATTTTTCGCTTTCAGTTTTGAATCAATAATAACTTTTTCGAAATAACCTGTTTGTTCGTCCGATTCGACACGAAACGATTGGCCTACGATAATATTTTCAAAGGCAACTTTACCCGACACTTCAGAAAGTATAACAGCGTTATAAGGATCCCAGTCAGCAATAATTTCACCTTTTTTCACCTTATCGCCATCTTTTTTATAAATATTGGCAGCATAAGAGATATTAACGGATGAAAGAACGATTCCGGTTTTCTCGTCCACAAGGCGCATTTCGGCCGAACGTCCCACAACAATATCATATTTCTTACCATCCTTATTTTCATAAGGTACGGTTCGTAATTCTTCGGCTGTAAAAATGCCGTCGTGTTTGGCTTCTATTTTAGCATTTACCGCCACATTTGAAGCAGTACCACCTTGATGGAAAGTTCTTAGGGTAAGTTGAGTTCCTGGTTCGCCAATAGATTGGGCTGCTATAACACCAACAGCCTCTCCTTTTTGCACCAAACGGCCTGAAGAAAGGTTACGACCATAACAGTTGGCACATACTCCTCTTTTCGATTCACATGTTAACACCGATCTTATTTCAACTTCCTCAACAGGTGAGTCTTCTATTTTTTTTGCAATATCTTCGGTAATTTCAATTCCACCTTCACAAATCAATTCTCCGGTCAAAGGATGGTAAATATCGTGAGCTGTTACTCGACCAAGAATTCTACTGTAGAGAGATTCCACCACTTCTTCATTTTTCCTCAAGGCGATAACTGTTAAGAGACGAAGTGTACCACAGTCTTTTTCCGAAATAATGACATCTTGAGCCACATCCACCAAACGCCGTGTAAGATAACCGGCATCAGCTGTTTTAAGTGCCGTATCGGCAAGACCTTTACGTGCACCGTGAGTAGAAATAAAATATTCCAAAACGGATAATCCTTCTTTAAAATTAGAAAGAATCGGGTTTTCTATAATCTCGCCGCCAACGGCACCCGACTTTTGAGGTTTGGCCATCAAACCACGCATACCCGAGAGTTGACGAATCTGCTCTTTTGAACCTCGGGCACCCGAGTCGAGCATCATAAACACTGGATTAAATCCCTGATCATCTGACGACAACTCTTTCATCACAGTATTGGTAAGATGTGAATTGGCATGAGTCCATATATCAATAATTTGGTTATAACGTTCGTTGTTAGTAATGAAACCCATATTGTAATTGTTCAACACCTCTTCAACTTCGATATTTGCTTCCGCAATAAGCTTTTCCTTCACTTCGGGAATAATAATATTGTTGAGGTTAAATGACAAACTGCCTTTGAAAGCGATATAAAAACCAAGATTTTTAATATCGTCAAGAAACTTTGTAGTTGCTGCCGTACCGGTAGCTTTCAACACATCGCCAATAATATCACGAAGAGCTTTTTTCGTCAAAAGTTTATTAACAAAGCCATATTCTTTGGGTACCTTTTCATTAAACAAAACACGTCCGGCGGTAGTATCAATGATTTTATTAACAAGTTTACCATTTTCTTTGACATCGACTTTAACCTTTATAATAGCATGCATTTCCAGTTTCTCTTCGTTATAAGCGATACGAACTTCTTCGGGTGAATAGAAAATCATACCCTCACCTTTCACAGGGAAAGCATCTGTACTTTTTCTGGCCTTGGTAATATAATAAAGACCTAAAACCATATCTTGCGAAGGCACGGTAATAGGAGCTCCGTTAGCAGGATTGAGAATATTATGCGAGGCTAGCATCAAAATCTGCGCTTCCAAAACGGCAGCATTTCCAAGCGGAATGTGAATTGCCATTTGGTCGCCATCGAAGTCAGCATTAAAAGCAGTACAAGCAAGAGGGTGAAGTTGAATAGCCTTTCCTTCAATAAGTTTAGGTTGAAATGCTTGAATACCCAAACGATGCAAAGTAGGTGCACGGTTAAGTAATACGGGATGGCCTTTAAGGATGTTTTCGAGGATATCCCAGACTACCGCATCTTTACGCTCAACAATTTTCTTTGCAGATTTAACCGTTTTCACAATACCTCTTTCGAGGAGACGTCGAATGATAAATGGTTTGAAAAGCTCGGCAGCCATATCTTTAGGAAGGCCGCATTCGTTCAGTTTTAAATTTGGGCCTACGATAATAACCGAGCGACCCGAATAGTCGACACGTTTACCGAGCAGGTTTTGGCGAAAACGTCCACGCTTACCTTTTAAACTGTCGCTCAACGATTTCAGTGGACGGTTCGACTGGGTTTTAACGGCACTTGATTTTCTCGAATTATCAAATAATGAATCGACGGCTTCCTGAAGCATCCGTTTTTCATTGCGCATAATTACGTCGGGAGCTTTTATTTCGATAAGACGTTTCAATCGGTTATTTCGTATAATCACGCGTCGATAAAGGTCGTTAAGATCGGAAGTAGCGAAACGTCCGCCATCCAAAGGCACCAAAGGTCTCAATTCTGGGGGAATAACGGGTACTACTTTAACGATCATCCATTCTGGACGATTTTCGGCACGGTTTCGTGCATCGCGGAAAGCCTCGAAAACATGAAGACGTTTGAGTGCTTCGGCTTTTCTCTGCTGCGAAGTTTCGGTATTTGCTTTATGACGCAACTCATACGACATAGCGTCGAGATCGAGGTTGGCCAATAAGTCGTGAACAGCTTCGGCACCCATTTTAGCAATAAACTTATTGGGGTCTGAATCTTCGAGATATTGATTTTCGGGAGGAAGATTCTCAACAATTTCAAGATATTCTTCTTCGGTTAGAAAATCCATTTTCTTAACACCGTCAACTTCTTTAACACCCGGATTGATTACGGCATATCTTTCATAATAGATAATTGATTCGAGTTTTTTGGTTTGAAGTCCGAGAAGGGCACCAATTTTATTAGGTAATGAGCGGAAAAACCAAATGTGTACCACAGGCACAACAAGTTGAATATGCCCCATACGTTCACGTCGCACCTTTTTCTCGGTAACTTCCACGCCACAACGATCGCACACTATCCCTTTGTACCTTATTCGTTTGTATTTTCCGCAATGACATTCATAGTCTTTAACGGGGCCGAAGATGCGCTCACAAAACAAGCCGTCACGTTCGGGTTTATACGTACGATAGTTAATGGTTTCGGGTTTCAACACTTCACCGTGCGACCACTCAAGAATAGATTCGGGCGAGGCGAGGCTAATGGTTATTTTATTAAAACTTCCTGGTATTTTGCTATCTTGTGTAAAAGCCATATTTTAGTCCGTTATTGTTATCAAAATAAATAGATTATTGGTCGAAACGTATTTCTAGTCCAAGTCCACGCAACTCGTGTACAAGAACGTTAAACGATTCAGGTATATTGGGGATAGGCATATTTTCGCCTTTCACAATAGCTTCATAAGCTTTAGCCCTACCCGAAACATCGTCTGATTTCACAGTAAGAATTTCTTGAAGTATATTAGCAGCACCAAATGCTTCGAGGGCCCAAACTTCCATTTCGCCAAAACGCTGTCCGCCGAATTGAGCTTTACCACCAAGGGGTTGCTGAGTAATAAGCGAATAGGGGCCGATAGAACGGGCATGCATCTTATCATCAATCAAATGATGTAATTTAATCATATAAATATATCCTACAGTAGCAGGTTGGTCAAAACGTTCGCCTGTACCACCATCATAGAGATAGACACTACCGTTTTTTGGCAAACCGGCTTTATTCATATATTTGTTAATTTGCTCATCGGTAGCTCCGTCGAAAATAGGGGTCGAAAATTTTATGCCCAATTCTTTTCCTGCCCATCCAAGAACAGTTTCATAAATCTGCCCCAAGTTCATTCGCGAAGGTACACCCAAAGGATTCAAAACAATATCCACCGGTGTTCCGTCTTCCATAAAAGGCATATCTTCTTCACGTACGATACGTGCTACAATACCTTTATTACCATGTCGTCCCGACATTTTATCTCCGACTTTCAGTTTGCGTTTTTTAGCAATATAAACTTTTGCCATCTGAACAATACCGTTAGGTAATTCATCGCCTACCATTGCAACAAATTTTTTGCGATGATAAACACCGAGAAGCTCTTTATGCTTAATGGTATAGTTGTTCAACAGCAGCTTGATCAGTTCGTTTTTTTCTTTATCGGAAGTCCACCTTCCCGAACTAATAGTAGTATAATCAATACTATTGAGTATTTTTTGAGAAAATTTGGTTTTGGCCGGAACTACTACATCACCGTAAATATTATTTACACCTTGTGTAGTACGATTCGATACCAAAACCGTTAGTTTATGAATTAATTTTGTCCTTAATTCGACAAAAGCTTTATTATATTCGACATCTAGCTCCTCAATAATTTCTTTTTCTTTAAGTTTCAGTTTTTTATCTTTAATAGCACGAGAAAAAAGACGTTTATCAAGTACAACACCTTGCAATGACGGGGGAGCTTTCAAGGAAGCATTTTTCACATCACCGGCTTTATCGCCAAAAATAGCGCGGAGCAATTTTTCTTCCGGTGTAGGGTCGCTTTCTCCTTTAGGGGTAATTTTTCCAATTAAAATATCGCCTTCTTTCACATCTGCGCCGATACGAATTAGACCGTTTTCGTCAAGATTTTTCGTGGCTTCGGCACTAACATTAGGAATATCATTTGTAAGTTCTTCAATACCACGTTTGGTATCACGAACATCAAGAGAAAAAGCGTCGATATGAACAGAAGTAAAGACGTCTTCCTTAACAATACGTTCTGAAATAACGATTGCATCTTCGTAATTATAACCTTTCCAAGGCATAAAAGCTACTTTCAAGTTACGGCCAAGTGCCACCTCACCACCTTGAGTACCATATCCTTCACATAAAACCTGTCCTTTTTGTATTTTATCACCCGTCCTCACAATGGGTCGCAAATTAATAGAAGTATTTTGGTTAGTACGTTGAAATTTTGTCAGTTTATACTCTTTAATGTCATCATCAAAACTAACAAGGCGTTCGGTTTCGTCTCGTGTATAACGGATAACGATGTTTTTAGCATCAACATATTCAACGATACCATCACCTTCGGCGTTAATTAATACGCGGGAATCGCGTGCCACATCAGCTTCAATACCGGTGCCTACAATGGGCGCTTCGGGATTAAGCAAAGGTACGGCTTGGCGCATCATATTAGAGCCCATAAGAGCGCGATTGGCATCGTCGTGTTCGAGAAACGGGATAAGCGATGCGGCGATAGAAGCAATTTGATTAGGGGCAATATCAATAAGGTCTACTTTTTCGCGTGGGGTAATGGGATAATCGGCTTGATAACGCACTTTAACTTTTTCGTTAACAAACGCACCTTTATTGTCCACAACAGTATTTGCTTGGGCAATAATTTTATCTTCCTCTTCCTCGGCACTCAGATAAATCGGGTCAACTTCGTAATCAATAACTCCCTCATCAACTTTACGATACGGTGTTTCGATAAACCCAAGACGGTTTATTTTTGCATAAACACACAAAGAAGAAATCAAACCTATATTTGGGCCTTCGGGAGTTTCTATAGTACACAATCTGCCATAGTGTGTGTAATGCACGTCGCGAACCTCAAAGCCGGCTCTTTCACGCGAGAGGCCTCCTGGCCCTAGGGCAGAAATCCTGCGTTTGTGAGTAATTTCCGACAACGGGTTAGTTTGATCCATAAACTGCGATAGTGCATTGGTACCGAAGAATGAGTTAATAACCGATGATAAGGTTTTGGCATTAATCAAATCTGTTGGCGTAAATACCTCATTATCACGAACATTCATCCTTTCTCTAATAGTACGTGCCATACGAGCCAAACCAACGCCAAACTGCGAATACAACTGTTCACCCACCGTACGTACTCTACGGTTGCTAAGATGGTCAATATCATCAACAATGGTTTTTTGATTTACCAGCTTGATTAGGTGTTTGATTATTAGGATAATATCTTCTTTGGTAAGGACACGCACGTCCATAGAAGTATGTATGTCGAGCTTTTTATTAATCCGGTACCTACCCACTTCACCAAGGTCGTAACGTTTATCAGAGAAGAAAAGTTTTTCGAATATACTTCTAGCGGTTTCCACATCAGGGGGTAAGGCATTGCGCAATTGAAAATAAATGTATTCTACGGCTTCTTTTTCCGAATTGGTAGTATCTTTTTGAAGTGTATTAAATATAATAGAATAATCAGCGAGATTAGCATCGTCGCGATGAAGCAATACAGTTTTTACTCCGGCATCAACAATTTGATTGATATGTGCAGATTCGAGGATGGTTTCTCTTTCAATAATCACGTCGTTACGTTCGATAGTAACCACTTCTCCGGTATCTTCGTCCACAAAGTCTTCGAACCAGGAGCGAACCACTCTTGCGGCAAGTTTGCGACCCAGCACCCGTTTCAATCCGGCCTTACTAACTTTAATTTCTTCGGCGAGTTTAAAAATCTCAAGAATATCTTTATCGGCTTCATAGCCGATAGCACGCAACAAAGTGGTAACCGGCAATTTCTTTTTCCTGTCGATATAAGCGTACATAATGCTATTAATATCCGTTGAGAACTCCATCCAAGATCCCTTGAATGGAATGATACGTGCGGAGAACAACTGAGTACCGTTAGCATGGCGATGTTGTCCGAAAAACACGCCAGGTGACCGGTGCAATTGTGATACAATAACACGTTCTGCACCATTAACAATAAAAGTACCTTTAGGCGTCATATAAGGTATCATTCCGAGATAAACGTCCTGCACAATGGTTTCAAAATCCTCATGATCGGGATCGGTACAATACAATTTCAGTTTGGCCTTCAGCGGTACACTATATGTTAGTCCACGTTCGATACACTCTTCAATAGAGTAACGTGGTGGGTCAACAAAATAATCCAGAAATTCGAGTACAAAATTATTTCGCGCATCGGTGATTGGGAAATTTTCGGAAAACACCCTATAAAGTCCTTCATCTTTTCGATTTTCGGTATTCGTCTCAAGTTGAAAAAAATCTTGAAAAGACTGTAATTGAATATCCAAAAAATCAGGATAAGAAAGTAAGTTTTTTGTTGATGCGAAACTGATTCTTTCGCTTTTGATTTTAGCCAAGGTAAAATAGTTTTAAGATTTGTAAAAAATTCCGGCCGACAAAAAGGCCACAAATAACAAACGAAAGATGTAAAAGAACAAATAGCTGCCAACCTCTAACCACGGAAGTCAAGAGGTTGGCAGTTTAAATAAGAAAACTGTAAATTATTTTATTTCCACTTCGGCACCTGCCTCTTCGAGTTGCGCTTTTAGGGCTTCGGCTTCGTCTTTCGACACGCCCTCTTTAATTGCTTTCGGTGCAGAATCGACAAGTTCTTTGGAATCTTTAAGGCCTAGGCTGGTAAGTTCTTTAACCATTTTAACGACAGCCAGTTTCGACTGGCCGGCAGCCTTTAGAATAATGTCAAATGAAGTTTGTTCTTTTTCAACAGCTACACTTTCGCCGGCTCCAGGAGCGACAACTGCAACAGCAGCCGCGGCAGGTTCTATTCCGTGTTCTTCTTTCAGAATATCACCAAGTTCTTTTACTTCTTTAACCGTAAGATTTACTAATTGCTCTGCAAATGCTTTTAAATCTGCCATTTTTATAATTTTTTTAATGTTTACAAAATCGTAAATTAATGTTTTATTTTCAATATATTTCCTTATTCGCTTTTTTCCGATAAGGTTTTCAGAATTCCGGATAATTTATTTCCACCGGATTGAAGTGCGGTAACAACATTTTTAACAGGCGACTGAAGTAATGTAATAATATCGGCAACCAATTCATTCTTTGATTTGATAGTAGTGAGAAAATCAAGTTGTTCGTCACCAACATAGGTCATCTCTTCAATATAAGCGCCTTTGAGGATCGGACGATTGGACTTCCTCCTGAATTCTTTGATTAGTATTGCCGGACCGTTACCGGTTTCCGAAAACATAATCGAAGTATTACCTTTCAGTGTACTGTACAGTTCATCAAGTTCCTTATCAACATTTTCCATTGCTTTTCTGAGCAATGTATTTTTCGCTACCTTAAGTGTAATGTTATTGTTAAAACAAATCCTTCTCAAGTTGCTTGTTTGTTCGGCATTTAAACCCGAAACATCGGTAAGATAGAAATTATTAATGTTGTTCAATTCCTCTGTAAGAGACTCAATAAGCACATTTTTATCTTCTTTTCTCATAACACATACATATTTTTAGCCAATTAAGCTGTAACCGATTTTATATCAATTGCAATACCCGGACTCATTGTACTCGAAATATAAAGGCTCTTAACGTAAGTTCCTTTAGCAGATGCTGGTTTCAGTTTGATAATAGTTAGCACAAGTTCGGTAATATTATCATTAAGAGCCGGCTTTTCAAAGCTTACTTTACCAACTGTAGAATGAATAATTCCAAATTTATCAACTTTAAAGTCAATTTTACCAGCTTTAGCAGCTTCAACTGCTTTACCTATTTCCATTGTAACAGTTCCTGTTTTAGGGTTAGGCATTAAGCCTCTAGGCCCTAAAATTCGGCCTAACTGTCCAACTTTTGGCATAACGCCGGGCATAGTTATTACAACGTCAATATCGGTCCAACCACCTTTAATCTTTTGAATAAATTCGTCAAGACCAACATAGTCGGCACCCGCGGCCTTAGCTTCTTCTTCTTTATCAGGAGTACACAGCACAAGTACTTTGAGTTCTTTACCGGTTCCGTGAGGAAGGGTAACCGAGCCTCGAACCATTTGATTGGCTTTACGAGGGTCAACGCCAAGGCGCATGCTGATATCCACTGAAGCGTCGAATTTTGTGTAAGTAACATCCTTCACCATATCGACGGCTTCTGTTAAGGAGTACTGCTGATTTCTGTCGAACTTGGCTAATGCTTCTTTGTGTTTTTTTGTCAATTTTGCCATATTCTCCTCCATTTAACAGATTATTAATTAGTTACAGGAAATTCACCATTAACAGTTATCCCCATACTACGTGCTGTACCTGCGACCATACTCATTGCCGATTCAACGGTGAAAGTGTTTAAATCTTTCATTTTGCCTTCGGCAATTTGTTGTACTTGTTCCCAAGATACATTGGCAACTTTTACACGGTTTGATTCTGCCGAACCTTTTTCAAGTTTGACAGCCTCCAATAGTTGCACTGCAACCGGTGGCGTTTTGATGATGAAATCAAATGATTTGTCTCTGTAAACGGTAATGATAACAGGGATAACCTTACCGGCTTGATCCTGTGTACGACCATTGAACTGTTTACAAAATCCCATAATATTCACCCCTTTCGCACCGAGAGCAGGGCCTACAGGAGGTGAGGGGTTTGCGGCTCCTCCCTTAATCTGTAGTTTAATTAATCCTATTACTTCTTTTGCCATCTTAAACCCAATGTTTAAAATTAAAAATACGTTAACTCTATTCTTTTTCTACCTGCATAAATCCTAGTTCAAGTGGTGTTTTACTTCCGAAGATCTTCACCATCACTTTCAACCTTTTCTTTTCTTCGTTGATTTCTTCAATAACACCTGTAAAACCATTAAACGGACTGTCGATAACCTTAACGGTTTCACCGACAATGAAAGGTATGTTAACGTATTCGCCTTGTTCGGCCAATTCGTCAACTTTACCAAGAATTCGCTTCACTTCCGAAGGACGAAGCGGATCAGGCCCACCTTTGGTACCGAGAAAGCCAAGAACCTCAGGGATATTTTTAATAATGTGAGGTATTTCACCCGTTAAGTCAGCTTCAATTAGTACATAACCTGGAAAATAATTCCGTTCTTTACTAACTTTTTTGCCCTTACGAATTTGATATACCTTTTCTGTGGGAATAAGAACCTGTGAAATATAATTTTCGATATCAAGACGTTTAATCTCATTATCTAGATATTCTTTCACCTTCTTTTCCTTACCACTGATGGCCCTCAAAACATACCATTTTTTACCTGATTCTTCGCTCATCTTGCAGGGAGATTCTGAATGTTATTAACAGTTAATATATAATAATTACAGAATAATACTACAACAATTTTCGAGATATTCTTCTTAAAACATTCCGTAGAATTTTTCCAAAATTGTTGAAAATGAAATATCCATCAAATAAACCACAACTGCGATTATTAGGGAAGCAATGGATACGACAATTGCACTATTCTGCAGCTCACTCCAAGTTGGCCAAGACACTTTTTGTGTCCATTCATTATAACTTTCTTTGAAATAACCTGATATACTAAATTTTGCCATTTTTAAACTTAATTTGCACGGGTGGTAGGAATCGAACCCACAACCAACGGTTTTGGAGACCGCTACTCTACCAGTTGAGCTACACCCGTATCTATAAATTTTATAAGCTGTCAAAGGTTTCCTGATAAAATATGAAACCTTTGGCAGGCTGATTTATATCAACAATAGGCTATTACTCTTCAATAATTTCGGTTACCTGACCGGCGCCAACGGTACGTCCACCTTCACGAATAGCAAAACGCAAACCTCTGGTCATTGCAATTTCCGAGATAAGTAGAACCTCAATAGTAACATTGTCGCCAGGCATAACCATTTCAACACCTTTTGGAAGAAATATTTCTCCTGTAACGTCGGTTGTTCTAAAATAGAACTGTGGACGATATTTATCGTGGAAAGGTGTATGACGACCCCCTTCTTCTTTTTTCAGTATATAAACTTCGGCTTTGAAATGCTTGTGTGGCGTTACCGAACCGGGAGCGGCAATTACCATACCTCTTCTGATTTCGTTTTTATCAATACCACGAAGTAATAAACCTGCATTGTCGCCGGCCATACCTTGATCTAAAATTTTACGAAACATCTCAACACCGGTAACAACTGATTTCATTTTTTCGGCGCCCATGCCAATAATTTCAACAGGATCGCCAGTATGAATAATCCCGGTTTCAATTCTACCGGTAGCAACAGTTCCACGTCCGGTAATAGAGAAAACATCTTCAACAGGCATCAGGAAAGGTTTGTGCTCATCACGAACCGGCAATGGAATCCAAGAATCACAAGCATCCATCAATTCCATAACTTTATCGCGCCATTTCGGTTCACTGTTCAATGCTCCGAGTGCCGACCCCTGAATAATGGGAGTATTGACGCCATCGAAATCGTAAAATTCCAACAGGTCGCGGATTTCCATGTCAACAAGTTCGAGCAACTCCTCGTCGTCAACCATATCCACTTTGTTCATAAAAACAACGATACGGGGTACGCCAACCTGACGGGCAAGCAAAATGTGCTCACGAGTTTGAGGCATAGGGCCGTCCGTAGCAGCTACAACAAGAATGGCGCCATCCATCTGGGCAGCACCTGTAACCATGTTTTTTACGTAGTCAGCATGTCCTGGACAGTCAACGTGAGCATAGTGACGGTTTTTTGTCTGATATTCAACGTGAGCAGTATTAATAGTAATACCTCTTTCTTTTTCTTCAGGTGCATTGTCAATAGCATCGAATGACATAAACTCTGCCAATCCCTGATCTTGAAGTGTGAGTGTAATGGCAGCTGTTAAAGTGGTTTTTCCATGGTCAACGTGACCAATAGTCCCAATATTTATATGAGGTTTGGAACGGTTGAATTTTTCTTTAGCCATATCAAAAATGTTAAAAATTAATGTTTATTCACTATTACTTATTCAATTTACTAACTTCTTTTTAAGAGCCGAGAACGAGAATTGAACTCGTGACCCCTTCCTTACCAAGGAAGTGCTCTACCCCTGAGCTACCTCGGCAATGAGCGGGAAACCGGCCTCGAACCGGCCACCTACAGCTTGGAAGGCTGTCGCTCTACCACATGAGCTACTCCCGCTTTTGCAAGATAAAAGTTTGAAACTCAAAGTTTTTTGAAAGTCTTTTTCCTTTTGTCTTTTTCTTTGCCCTCGTGGGGGGAGGAGGATTCGAACCTCCGAAGGCTGAGCCAACAGATTTACAGTCTGCCCCGTTTGACCGCTTCGGTATCCCCCCCAAAAACTTTAATATTTTTATGAACGGAGCCAGCAGAGGGATTCGAACCCCCGACCGGCTGATTACAAATCAGCTGCTCTGGCCAACTGAGCTATGCTGGCAATGCTTTTTTTTCACTTCCTTTTGGCCTTCTTTCTCTTTGTTTTCAACACTTTCACAACTTATCTATAAAAAACAGACCTCTCGTTAAAAAGGTCTGCAAAAATATATAGTTTAGTTTTAATAACCAAACTAATTGGAAAAAAAATTAAATTATTTTTTGAGACGCCATTTGTGCTTCTCTATCTGCTTTTTAAGTGCATCAATAGCAGTATTGGCAGCCTCTTCAAAAGTCTTACTTTGTTTCTTTGCAAAAAGATCGTAGCCCTTTAAATTCAACTTAATCTCTGCAACTTTGTTTTCACGGGTTTCCGAATTGTCTAGCCTTAGCACAACTTCCGATCCCAAAACACCTTCATAAAGGTTAGAAAGTTTACTTACTTTCTTTTCAATGAAGTCTTCAAGCTTTTGATCGGTCTTGAAATGAACCGAATTGATGTTAATGTTCATAATTAACCTCCTTTTTTTAAATGATGAGCCCTTGGATGGGTGTGAAAATATATTGATTTTAACTGTTCAATGGTTGTATGAGTATAAATTTGCGTGGTAGACAGGTTTTCATGTCCAAGCAATTCTTTTATGATATTCAAGCCTGCTCCGTTGTTTAACATATGGGTTGCAAACGTGTGCCGTAATACATGCGGACTTCTCTTGTTGTTAGTATAACCCAAAAGCTGATTTCGTACAATACGATAGATAAATTTCGAATATGATTTAGCCCCTTTGTTGGTAACAATAATATACTGAGACGAATTGTTTTTACCAAATATCTCCTCCTTTAATATAAGGTAATCTTTCACTTCCCTTTTTAGTTTGTCAGAAAACGGAATAAGCCGCTCTTTGTTGCGCTTACCAAGAACTTTCAATAAATTACTACCGAAATCAAACGACCCGGAAGTAAGTCCGATGAGCTCGCTCAATCGAATTCCCGTATCGTAAAACAACTCAACAATCAAGTGATCTCGTAAGGCAAAAAAATTATCTCTCGGAAACTCAGCATTCAATAAAGAATGTAATTTCTCCTTTTCCACATAAGCCGGAAGCATTCTCCCCTGTTTCAAGGTTTTGATGTGTGTAGCAGGATTTACCGCCACAATTCCTTCCGAATATAAAAACCTGTAAAAAGTTCTCAATGTACTGAGTTTGCGATTTACCGAACGTGTGCTTAGTTTACTGTCCATCAAACTTACTATCCACGAACGAATCATCTCGCTTTTAACTTCGGAAGGATTTTCCAATTCGAAATCTTTCTTTAAGAAACTCATAAACTCAAACAAATCGGTACGGTAGGCTGTAACTGTGTAGCGCGAATAACGCTTTTCGAAAGTAATGTATTTGATATACTGTTGAATGCACATAACATTAAAAAAACTTTGAACCAAAAGTACAAAATCTTTTAACCGGTTCAAAGTTTCTTGTAAAGAAAAATCCTAAAAAATGCTAAAATCTAACCTTGTTCGGCTTGACGAAGCTGCTGAACATAAATTGCCTTCAACTTTTGTTCTCTTCTTTTCACCGAAGGTTTAATAAACCTCTGGCCACTACGAAGAGTACGCATCGTACCCATCTTTTCAAATTTACGTTTGTAACGTTTCAACGCTCTGTCAATATTTTCGCCTTCTTTTACAGGAATAATAATCATTTCAAATACCCACTTTCTTTTTTTGTTAATACTAAAAACCTAAATGATTATAGGCCGGCAAAATTACATTTTTTTTAAATACAATTAATTCTGTTGAGAATATTTTCCTGTTATTATCATCCTCTTTTATAATCTAAAGGTAACATAATGATAAATAATTTTACCAAAGGAAAAGCTATCTAGTGTCTGTCTATAATGTCCAATAACTTCTTTAAGCTCGTGCTGAAAACAAACATTTACAAAAGTAAACTTATTGTTATTCAGCACTTCGCAAGCCTCGTTCTTGAACATTATAGCTCAGACACTAACATTATAGCTCAGACACTTGACTTTATGGACAGGCTCTATTTAGCATATTATAACAAATATTCCTCTACTAAAAAATTTTAATTTCGAAATGGCAATTACAATACTTACTTTAAATTGCAACTATTAAGCTGGTTTATAATGCTAAATATCAACATGATACGATAAAATGGGTTTAATAAATATTCAAATATTTTTCATAATAAAATCTTATTTCTTATGAGAAGTGCTTGATTCCACTGTGAGATGCCCCAACAGGAAATCCGTCATTTTTTTGTACAAATGATAACGTGTGTTGCCGCCGTAAATTTCATGATTTTTGTTAGGATACACCATCATATCAAATTGTTTGTTTGCCTTAACCAAAGCCAAAATTAAATCCATAGAATTTTGGGGGTGCACATTGTCGTCGGCACTACCGAAACACAACAAAAAGTTGCCTTTGATTTTATCCACAAAATTAATCGGTGAGTTTTGGTCGTAGCCTTCGGCATTGTCCTGCGGTTTTCGCATATAGCGTTCGGTATAGATGTTATCGTAATAGCGCCAATTAGTTACGGGGGCAACGGCAACGGCAGTACTAAACACACCAGCGCCTTTGGTGATGGCAAGCGACGACATAAAACCGCCGTAACTCCAGCCGAACATTCCAATATGTGCACTATCAACATAAGAATAATGCCCAATGATTTTGGCAGCTTCAATTTGGTCTGCAATTTCGTATTTTCCCAATTGCAAATAGGTCATTTTTTTAAACATCTGTCCGCGTGCGCCCGTACCTCGGTTGTCGACCGAAATGACGATAACACCTTTTTCGGCCAGCATTTCAAACCAAAAATAATTCGTCCAACCCCATGAATTTAAAACGGTTTGTATACCGGGACCACCATAAACATACATCAAAACGGGATATTGCTTTGTTGAATCGAAATCGGGAGGTTTTATCATCCATGCATTCAAATCGACTTGTTTGCCACCTGGCAAAGTAAATTCGGGCGAATTCAACTTAAAAAACGTTTTGCTACTCAAACGGTATTTGTTCACCTTTTTTATAAAAGCGGCATTGTTTTGAAGTACGCGCAACGTTTTACCGTTTTTACCTGAATTTACCGTAATATAAGGCGGTGTGTTTATATCGGTAAAAGTATTAACATAATAGCTAAAATCGGAACTAAATCGGGCATCGTTAGTGCCTCTACGATTCGATATTTTTTGTTTTTTACCTTTCAAGTTTACTTCATAAATATCTCTATTTAAAGGTGATGATTCGGCCGACTGATAAAAAACCTGCTTCCTACGACTGTTGTAGCCATATACTTTAGTCACATCCCAATTGCCATTTGTTAGCTGACGAAATTGCTTGCCTTTCATATTATAAAGGTAGATCTGATTATAGCCATTTTTTTCGGAAGTTATCAGAAAATATTTATTCTCGGGCAAAAAGGTGAGATCGTCGGTAATTTCGATGTAATATGGATTATCCTCGTAGTAAAGCAAACGGCTTTTTCCAGTGGTGGCATCGGCAAGTAGAATGTCGAGATGGTTTTGTAGTCGGTTGAGTCGTTCGATAGCCAAGATGCCGGGGTCTTGCGTCCATTTAATGCGTGGAATGTATTGGTCGGTTATTGGTCCGGCATCCATTTTAATGATTTTTCCGGTTTGCAAATTGTAAACATAAATATCAACAATGGAATTATCTTCGCCTGCTACAGGATATTTGTAAGTATAATGCTTTGGATATAACTTACCATAATACGTTAAGGTGTAATCTTTTACACGGCTTTCGTTGAAATGATAGAAAGCTATTTTTTTTCCATCAGGCGACCAAAAAAAGGCTTTGGTAAATCCAAATTCTTCTTCATAAACCCAGTCGCAGGTTCCGTTGATAATGGCGTTTTTTTTGCCGTCTGTAGTAATTTGCTTTTCAGTAGTGTCAGTTAAATTCGAAATAAAAATATTGTTATCACGCACGAAAGCCACCAAATTTCCATCGGGTGAAAAATCGGCGAGACGCTGCTTTCCGTTTTCGGACAAAGGGCTAAGCTTTTTCGTTTGAGTATCCCAAATATAATCGTACGAAACCCGCGAATGCCGATAAATGGCTACGGTTTGCGTTGGGAATATAAACTTTGTTTCGTCTTTATTAATTGAGAAATCAGCAATGACAATGGGTTTTTCTTTTCCCTGTGGAATAAGTTTTTTTCCCTCGACAAGCGTCGTAATCGAATCACCCGTTTTATAATCGTAAACCACGATGTTGCCTTTCTTTATTTCGGTATAATGCTTTCCGTTGTTCAACGAACGGATACCGTGCACTGTCTTTGGGTAAAACTTGGAATAAGTCCAGATATCTTTAAGAGTAATATCTTTTTTGGAACTTTGACTTAAAACAGCCTGAACACTCGTCAAAACAATAACAAGAGAAACAACAATAAACTTTTTCATAGTTTTAAAAATTAAAAAGCCAAAGATAGTAAACGGAACATAGGTGAGGAAAATATTTTATGTTTTTAATAGTTACCGGTTCGTAACTATTCAGCCGGTTTGTAATGCTAAATATAAACTTGATACTATAAAATGGATTGAATAAATATTCAAATATTTTTCATAATAAAATTTTATTTCATTGATATTCTGTAGGTAACGTTTTGTTGTAATTTGATTATTTATTAACCGATTTAGCACTGTATAGCGATGAAAAAATCGGAGAGATGTACATAAAATAATAACATGAACCCGCGTTGTTGTTATTAAAAACATTTTTAGCGACTTATTCCTTAAAAAGAAATTAGCGAATATTTTTTATCAACTATCAGAAATAGTAGAAAATGAAGATGGTGATAAGTTTTTACGAACGACTTTATTATATATGCATAATTTTCTGAAAATGGAGCGGAAGAAATTACAAAAACTATAAAAACAATAACACTGAGAAAAGGAGATATAGCTCTGAACATAACAATTCGATTAGCACA
The DNA here is from genome assembly GCA_003232915.1 of Bacteroidota bacterium. Lineage (GTDB taxonomy): Bacteria > Bacteroidota > Bacteroidia > Bacteroidales > F082 > Sulfidibacterium. Next base: position 47,480 of record QIKE01000074.1, read on the forward strand.
AGAAGTAATCCAAGAGTGATTTTTGAGGCGGAGAAAAAATCCGTTATTAAGTTATTTATGAAAGCAAAATTTTCTGTCGAGCAGATTGCCGGTTAATATGAGCTTGACAAAGAATTTGTTACTAAAGCACTTAAAGAAATGGAGTTGATTTAAACCGTATTATCATTTTAAGTGATGAATGCATTTTGCTTTTGTTTCGCTATTTCGTAAACACTGCACTTCTTACCACGGTATCAATATTATCATCCAAAGTGTAAGTAAACTCCAATCGACTATTATTTTTATAAGTTCCCGTACCTTCCACATAATCGGTATCTTGACCTGTTTTTTGTTTATCTATCACTATCGAATTACCCACTACAAGACCGGTAACCTGCCCATTGAGATCGGCAAAATTGCTAAAATAGATTTGCTGACTATTAACAGGGTTACGCTTAATGGTAACATCATAATTTAGCCGGGCAGCATTGTCGGAAACGTGCCATAAGCCAAGAAATTTCTGTACATCACCGGTATTGCTTCCGGATGTTATTCCTTCATCTTTACTGCACGAACTAACGCAGATAGTGAACAGTAAGAGTAAAAAACCAAACAAAAGTCGCTGAAATGAAAAGATTCTTTTTATTTTCATAATATTTTTTTTATAGCACAACTATTAGCCTTAGAACAGCAAATATGTTGTTATTTTTATATAAGTGTACAAAATACGTTCCTGTTTTCAGCATGTTTACTGGCAAATTATACGATTATCTACCTTCGATACTCGTTTGTTACGTGATGAAAAAAGCAAATCACCTTACTCTATTGCTAATATCATAACTAAAATTACCTTTTGTGCCGGACTGCAATGATAAAACCGCATAAGTTTTTGCAGGATTGGAGACAATACTTGCCTTTTGTTGTTGTTCGCGGTTTTCTTCAAGACCGGCCATAACGCCTCCGGCAGCAATAACCACCGGATCGATATTATAAGAGATAGGCGACGAGATATATTGACTGAAAATATTGTTATCTGGTGATATTATAATTATATCAGGGTAAGATAAAACCCCATAATTATTAAATACCCTATTTCCCCCTACTTGCTTACCACTAATGCTATGCATTGTAAGTCCGTAAATAGAGTCGAAAACCCGTGCGTTTTTATTGTTGCTTCCCCAGTTTATAGCCATAAAAGAAACATTACCATCATTACAGCTGAAGTTCTCATACGAAGTTTTAAAATCGTGGATATAGGTTTGACAAAAACCACATGTGATGGGAAAAAAACAATGACCACAATCTTATCTTCATCATCAAGTATGGGGAACAACCAAATGGACGTACCTTCCAAAATTTCCGCATGAAAACCAACAGCCTCTGTTAGTTTCGTTTGTCCCTTTAATAAAGATACCGAAAAAATCAAAATAGTTAACAAGCAAGTTAATAATTTGTTTTTCATAATTACAGTTTGGAATTTTCAATAATTTCATCATAAACTTTTTTGGCGAGATGACTGGCGCCTATCCTGAAAAGTTCGTTGTTCAGCCAATTTTCTCCTAAAATTTCTTCAACGAGTTGATAATACACCAACGCATCTTCGGGAGAAGCTATACCTCCGGCAGGTTTTACCCCTATCTTACGTTTTGTTTTTTCGTAATATTCTTTGACACTATCAAGCAGAATCAAAAAAGTTTCTGGTGTTGCTGCCGGTTGTATTTTTCCAGTTGATGTTTTCAAAAAATCGGCACCGGCAAGTAAAGCAATAACACAGGCTTTTCTAATAAGCGAAACTTCTCTGAGTTCTCCCGTTTCAAGAATTACTTTCAAATGTGTTTCGCCACAAACCGCTTTTATCGAACTTATTTCATCAAATACATAGTCTTCATCTCCTTCGATAAGTCGCCCGCGCGAAATAACCATATCTATTTCGTCAGCACCTTGTTCAAGAGTATATTCCACTTCTTTCACCCTTAGGTGGAGGGGCAATTGTCCGCTCGGAAAAGCACCTGCTACACAAACGGTTTTAACGTCTGTTTTTTTCAATACTTCCGAAACCGTTCGGGCAAATACCGGATAAACACAAACCGCAGCTATATGTGGAATACTGAGTTCTTTGTTTTCGAAGTTGATAGCTTGTTGACTTAGTTTTTTTACCTTTTCGTGAGTATCGTCTCCACCTAGAGCCGTTAAATCAATAAATCCAAGAATATTTTTATAAGCACTGATCTTTTCCGAAAGCCGAATAGTATAGTTAGTGATGTCTTCAACACGCTTTGTTAAACTGTTGAAGTCTTCATTATATTTCTTGAAATTTTGCATATAATAACTTTTTAACAAAAATAATCAATAATAATAAAGTAACTGAACTTTCGGGTTGGATAAACCTCCAATTATCAATAAAATAAAATTCAAAAAAACTTAAAAAATGTTACATAATTCGGTATAAATGTTTAATTCCGTAGTTGTTATTAACAAAGTTATCCAACATGACAAAAATACAAAAAAGCGGGAACAAATCGAAAAGATTTTGCAAAACAACCAAGAAATTAGCGACAATATTGACAACATAATGGGCAAATTCGATGTAAAGTCTATGCTTAAATCCTTTGATCTATTAAAACCAAACGGAACACTTATTTCCACCCTTGCTATGACGTTACTCATTTTGCCTTTTATTGCCAAAGACTTAATTTGGATATTGTCAACAAGTGGTTTAAACAAAAAAGATGCGTTTTATGAATTGAGAAACAATCCAAAAATAAACCGGCGGGCGTTGCCGTATGGAAGGGGAAAGAGATTTTGGATTTTATTATCAGATAGTGATGTAGTTGCAAATCTAGTACGTGCTTTAGTATTAGATGATACGGCAGTTGCAAAAACCGGTAAGCATATTGAGCGAGTAAGCTATGTTCATAACCATGTAAACAGTATAATAAATTTTGTACTTGGTTATAGGATTTAAGTAGCAGGCTATTGGGATGGAGTAAATTTTATTCCATTCACAGCGAGAAAAGATACGCGAAGATAAAAAAGACTAAAAAGTAAATAGACAAAAAGGACAAGAAAATAAATACACTTAAAAGCGTAAAAACCGGATAGTTGAAAGAATAGACAAACTCACAAAAGAAGCCGAACAACTTCAAAAAGATATCAAAACCAAGCCTACAAAAACCACGCAAAATCAATTAACAAACACAGTGCAGAATATTGAGAAAAACAAAAGATTAAAGACCAAAATATATTAAGTTGCAAGCAGAAGATCAAGAAGTTAGGATGATGATTGTTTTGGTAAATAAAGTCAAAGAAGAAAACTAACGATTGCTGGTAAGCACAAATCTAAACATCAGCTTCAACAAATTGATGGAGGTATATAAAATTCGTTGTACCAAAGAAGTATTCGTAAAAGAAACCAAACAATATTTGCTCTTGGGCAAACGCCAGTCGCAAGATTTTTACGCACAAATAGCCGACACAACGCTTAGTTTTATTCATTAAATCTTTCTTAGATGCTACGAGCGTACTCATTATGGAACGAGCATTGGCGGATTGTTCAGAAAACTATCACAAGCATCAATCGAAGAAAACCTCGTAGCAGATTTTAGCAGAATATTTATTGATTTATTAATGGCGTTTCTTGAACTTGCAGGAATTGTTTTTATGACTTTCTACGAAAAGTTAATACGTCAACCGGAATTACAAAACTCCTCAGTTAGACTAAATTTTCCATCTTCGGGTCAAGCTGTATAATCGGAGCATTATGGTAAAAATAATCGTATTTAATTGTATGCATGATATTTACACTATATATTGCCTCGTTTTCTTTTCCATTTTCCGATTTAATTATTTGATTATCCTTTCGTTATGAAACCCCAAAGTTCAGTTAATTATCATAAACTATTTCTTAAACAGTATGAATGATCTGTTTATGATTTACAAAAATCTAATTGGACAATAACATATCCGTAACTTTGTTGCCACCATATGGCACTCGTTTGTAACGAGAGCCATATTAACCATTATCCCGATATTTACAAACTACCATACCCACGGCTTAGTAATTATTTCCAATTCAGTAACCTTACATACTTGGATCAGATAATTACAATGTATCCAGACTTTTATCATAATTTCATTACCCCCCACAAGCCCTGCGTTCGTTTGTAACGAGTACCAAAATGATTTTTTATCGTCCTAAGTTCACAATATAGAACCTCTCAAACAAGTTTAGCCTCTTTTAAAATTTTTGCTACAAAATTTTTATCCAGTTCAAGAATATCAGCAATTTCGTAAATTGTGTGTTTTCCTTTGGTAAATAATTTTACAATTACCATTTTTTGATTTTCGTAGAGGCCTTCTTGTCTCCCTTTTTGAAGTCCTTTTTGAATTCCTTTTTCTTCAAGTTGCATTGCTATAGTCATGGCTATGTCTCCTCCTTTGGCTGTTATGGTTTCAATTTCTTGCGTTATCTCTTTAAATCCTTTTTCAACATTGTTGTAAATATAAGCAAATAAAATTTTGTCTAATCAAATAATATTTTATTACCTTTGCAAATTATATTAATACAGAAAAAATCGTGAAAGACGTTGAAAGCCGCATGGCCGTTGAGAGAGAGTAAACACCTCTTCGCGTTCGCGACACCCGCCTTAGGTAGTTTTTTCATTTGACTGCTTTTATATTTGCAAATTTCTTATTTGATACTTCCTAACCCATAAAGCAAAAGGGTACTTATTTAATCCGGTAATTCCCGGATTCCGTATTATATTTATAAAAACATTATTAAAAAAAATTATTATTATGAACAATAAATATTCAATTTTGGCAGTTATCATCGTAGCTGCAATGGTTTTTGTGGTTTCCTGCAAAAAAGATACAATGACCAATATAAATAAAAACAATCAGGATACTT
>QIKE01000049.1 GCA_003232915.1 Bacteroidota bacterium
TCCTATGGATTTTTAATGAATTGTAGAACACTATGTTACAAGGTCATCACGATGTGATGATTTGCTCAAAATTGATCACCTTTATAATTGTCAATCGTTGCGTACTCTTGTTGAGTGTTACATTTCACTTTGGAGGTTGTCTCTCTGTCTCTCCGTCCTAATAACGTACAATACCTTAATTATATGTAAATATGCAATTTTGTCATAACTGTAATATCGTCATTCCAATAACTATTGTAAGCCGGCTGGCATACAAATTGATTATAGTACAAAAAAATTGAGGGTTTTATGGAAGCGTCATTAAAGGAAATTTCATCGTACGACGAAATGGTGAAGAATTTTAGCGATAGAAACAAAAACTATGTTTTGCTTTACAAGAAGGGTTCTGAGACTAGTGATTGTAGTTATCGGAAAATTAAGAAGGTAGTAAACCAATTGAGAGATATTAATATTGTAGCCGCCGACGTTAACAGTGTTCGGGACATACATCTTAAATACAGAGTTACATCGGCCCCTTCGCTTTTGGTATTCGAAGGAAAAAAATTTATTAAAATTGTCAAAGGCTGCAATGATGAAAAATATTATAAGTCGTTGTTCCAAAGAGTTTTGTATATAGCACCAACTGTTGATAACGAAGCACAACCGCAGAAAAGAGTAATTGTTTATTCAACTCCTTCTTGTTCGTGGTGCAATACTCTAAAAACACATTTACGTAAAAACGGGATTCGCTTTACCGACGTAGATGTTTCGCGCGATCGGAAAGCTGCCGAAACTATGGTAGCAAGTAGCGGACAGCAAGGAGTACCACAAATTGATATCAATGGTGAAATTATTGTAGGTTTCGATAAAAAACGAATCAATAACTTTTTGAAAATAAAATAAAACTTAAATTATTAATAAAAAGTATAAGAAAATGAAAGAATTACAGCCATTAAACGAAAACGTTTTGTTGGACATTACGGAAGATAGTAGCGAACAAAAAACCGCATCCGGAATTATTATTCCTGATACGGCCAAAGAAAAACCACAGTTTGCTAAGGTAGTTGCTATAGGCGACATTGAAAACCCCAGCATTGCTGTTGGCGACACTGTTTTTTACAAAAAATTCTCAGGAACCGAATTTGAGTTTGAGTCGAAGAAATACTTGATGGTTCTTTATGCCGATCTATTGGCTAAAATTGTGGAAACAGAAGAGATTTAATTTCTTTATCTTTTAAAAAAGCCGCCTTATTTGAGACGGTTTTTTTTCTAATAAAACCAAGATAATATAAAGCCGTATTTGAAATAGCTACGAATTGCTGAAAAATAAATCAATTACTTTTTACAAAACGTTTCGAAAGAATAGGAGAAATCATTTTGCTTATCATTGGTTATGTCTTGTTTTTCAATTAATTTCCATTCATCAACAGTAATTTTTGGAAAAAAAGTATCTGCATCAAAATTTTTGTGAATTCGAGTGATGTATAGTTTGTTGGCTAAAGGCAAAAACTGTGCATAAATCCTGCCACCTCCAATAATAAAATTTTCTTTTTCCGTATCCATTTTTTTTACCGCATCTTCAATGGAATAAGCCATCAAGCAGTTGTCGATTTGTTCTCCTACAATGTCGGTAATTACCATATTTGTACGACACGAAAGCGGTCTGACGGGCAACGAGAAATATGTTTTTTTCCCCATAACAACATAGTGGCCTTTGGTGAGTTGCTTAAATCGTTTTAAATCTTCAGAAATATGCCATAACAAATCGTTATTTTTTCCAATAGCATAGTTATGAGCTATTGCCACGATTATAGATATTTTTTTGTTTATCATTTTTTTATAATAAATGATTAAATTGAAATTTTGCCTTTAATATGAGGATAAGGGTTATAATTTTTCAGTTGAAAATCGTCAAAAGAAAAGCCGAAAATATCTTTTTTTTGACGATTGATTGAGAGTTGTGGCAAGGCGCGTGGTTTTCGTGTAAGCTGTAAGTTTACTTGTTCGAGGTGGTTCAGGTAAATATGTGCGTCGCCAAAAGTGTGAACAAAATCACCGGCCTGCAAATCGGTTACTTGTGCCATCATCATTGTCAGCATAGCATAAGAAGCAATATTAAAAGGTACTCCGAGAAAAATATCGGCACTCCGTTGATAAAGTTGGCACGATAATTTGCCGTTGGCTACATAAAATTGAAACCATGAATGGCAAGGTGGTAGTGCAGCTTTTCCGGCAGATACATTTTCGGCAAAATTTTTAGACTTGTCGGGTAATACCGTAGGATTCCAAGCTGCAACAATTATCCGGCGGCTATCGGGATTGTTTTTTATTTGGTCAACGGCAATTTTTATCTGGTCGATACCTTCATCATTCCAATTGCGCCATTGTGCACCGTAAACCGGACCGAGATCGCCGTTTTCGTCAGCCCATTCGTTCCAAATCTTCACTCCGTTGCGTTGCAGATAGTTGATATTGGTATCGCCCTTTAAAAACCAGAGTAACTCGTATATAATTGAATTAAGATGTATTTTTTTTGTGGTGAGCAGTGGAAATCCTTCCTGAAGGTTGAAGCGCATTTGATAGCCAAAAACGCTCTTGGTACCTGTTCCTGTACGGTCGTTTTTTTGTAACCCTTTTTCTATAACCGTTTGCAAAAGGTCTAAATATTGTTTCATCGTTTATGCTTGCAGCCGGAATATATATTTAATTGTAAAATCCAGCTTATTTTTAATTTATTATTTAAAAACCGATGAGAGCTTAATGTATATTCTTCTGATAGTTATACTGTTGATAATAAACAACATTGTTATTAATCAGGTTTGACATTCTCTCTTTTTTTAATTTCATCCCTTATTTTCGAGGCTTCTTCATAATTTTCATCTTCAATGGCTTTTTGTAGCAAATCCTTCAACTCTTCAATTAGATAATCATCATATTTTGCTACTTTAGTTTCCGTTGTTTCTTCTTGTTTATTTTCTTCTTCGGGTTGTTCGACATCTTCTTTCATTTCTATACCAACCTCGTCAACAACGCTTTCATTAGCATAAATTGGTGCATTAAAGCGAATGGCGAGTGCAATAGCATCGGAAGTCCGGCTATCAATTTCGTTAATTTCACCTTGATATTCACAAATTAATTTTGCATAAAAAATTCCCTCTTCAAACTTACTGATAATAACTTCCTGCAAATTAATGTGATAACGATCGGCAAAGCTCTTAAAAAGGTCGTGTGTAAGCGGACGGGTAGGTTTCATTTTTTCCAGTGCTATGGCTATCGCCTGTGCTTCAAAGCCACCAATCATAATAGGAATACGGATTTCTTTTCCTTCTATGCCAAGGATTAGAGCATAAGCACCGCTTTGCGACTGGCTATATGACATCCCTACTATGTTGAGTTTGATCTTTTCCATACTTATTTACCCTATAAAAATACTGTTTCAAAAGGAAAACCAACTAATAAACATACCTTTTCTTACTGTTGAACGCTAATTGCTACAAAGATGATTTTGTTTAAAAAAAAGAAACGGTAAATCATCTGCTATAGTGCAAAAATAAAAATATTTGGAGGCAATAGGTCATTAATAGTATGTAAAAGAATACATGTTATTTTTATTCATAATAAAACTAACTCTAACATTCAATTAATCAGTTTAATAAAAAAGTTATCAACATTTTTTTTCATTTTTTGCCGATGAAATATTAAAAAGATATAAAAGTTTACGATTGAATTTTTAATTTAGCGCCCTCAATTGCAAACGTTTTAAATATAGTGTTTCAATAAAAAATTAAATTTTTGTTATGAAAAAAATCCTTACACTTTTTGCATTGTTTACCGTCCCGGCTTTCTCTATGGCGAGTGAGGCCGATTTGGTTATTCCCGGTGGGATGAAGTCGGAAACCATCCTTTATTGGGGATTTCTTATTACCTTAGCAGGGTTTTTATTTGGTTTACAACAATTTATGAAAGTTAAAAAAATCAGAGCTCATCATTCTATGCTTGAAGTTGCAGATGTTATTTATCAAACCGGAAAAACATATCTAGTTCAGCAGGGCCGATTTCTTGCCATACTTTTTGTTATCGTCGGTACTATTGTAGCTTTTTATTTTGGCTATTTGTCGGGTGGCAACTTTGGCTTTGGCGGAGTTGTGATGATTCTCGGCTGGATGGTTCTCGGAATTCTTGGGTCGTACAGTGTAGCATGGTTTGGTATGCGGATGAATACCTTGGCAAACTCACGTATGGCATTTGCTTCACTCGAAAGAAAGCCGTTAAAACTGCACCAAATACCTTTGACATCAGGTATGAGTATCGGCGTCGTGCTTATTTCTCTTGAGCTTACTATGATGTTAATTATCTTAATGTTTGTGCCTGGCGAATATGCAGGTGCAAGTTTTATAGGTTTTGCAATTGGCGAATCACTCGGTGCATCAGCGTTGAGAATTGCCGGTGGCATTTTTACAAAAATTGCCGATGTTGGTTCCGACCTGATGAAAGTGATTTTTAAAATTGATGAAGATGATCCCCGTAATCCTGGTACCATTGCCGACTGTGTTGGCGACAATGCCGGTGATAGTGTAGGCCCTACTGCCGATGGTTTTGAAACTTACGGTGTAACCGGTGTGGCTTTAATTTCATTCATAGTTCTTGCCATAGCAAAACCCTCGCTTCAGGTAGAAATGTTAACATGGATTTTTGTGATGAGAATATTGATGATTCTTACTTCCATATTTTCTTATTGGATTAATGGCATTGTTACTAAAGCAAAATATAGTAACGTTGACGATCTAGACTTTGAAGCTCCTCTAACTTCTCTCGTGTGGATTACTTCGCTTTTATCTATCGTTGCTACTTTTGCAGCAAGTTACTTTACTATCAGGGATTTGCCAAATGATTTATGGGTTACTTTATCAATAATTATCAGCGCCGGTACGCTTGGTGCTGCATTGATACCGGAATTTACCAAATTGTTTACCAGCCCTAAATCTATCCATGTAAACGAGGTGGTAGAAGCATCTAAAAAAGGTGGTGCCTCGCTAAATATTCTTTCGGGTTTAGTTGCCGGTAACTTTAGCGCTTTTTGGGAAGGAATGGTATTCTTTCTTTTGATGTTTATCGGATACTACGCCAGTACTTTCGGATTAGAACATTTTATGATTTATCCTTCGATATTTGCCTTTGGTTTGGTAGCATTCGGCTTCCTCGGTATGGGACCTGTTACCATTGCCGTTGACAGTTATGGCCCTGTAACCGATAATGCACAGTCAATTTATGAATTGTCGCTTATTGAAGAAAATATAAAAGAAGTTACCCGTGAAATTGAAAAGGATTTTGGTTTTAAACCCGACTTTGAAAAATCAAAATATTATCTCGAAGCCAACGATGGTGCCGGAAATACTTTTAAAGCTACAGCAAAACCTGTTTTAATAGGTACTGCCGTTGTTGGTGCTACCACCATGATTTTCTCACTGATACTCGTTATTAAAAACAGCCTTAATGTAGAACCTTCCGATATTCTTAATCTTCTGAATCCTTATACGGTTCTTGGATTTCTTCTCGGCGGAGCTGTTATTTATTGGTTTACAGGTGCTTCTATTCAGGCTGTTACTACCGGCGCTGCTCGTGCTACCGAATACATCAGAAAAAATATTAACCTTGACCCCAATGCTGAGAAAAAAGCAGATATCAATAAATCGAAACAGGTTGTACAAATATGTACACTTTATGCTCAAAAAGGGATGTGGAATATCTTTATCGCCCTTTTCTCATTTGCACTTGCTTTTGCTTTTTTGTCGGCACCGGGAGGTTCTAATTTGCCGGTAAGTTTGTTTATTAGTTATTTGCTTTCTATTGCTTTCTTCGGATTGTATCAGGCTATATTTATGGCTAATGCCGGAGGAGCTTGGGATAATGCAAAAAAAGTTATTGAAGTTGATATGCAAGAAAAAGGAACGGATTTGCACGCCGCTTCCGTAGTGGGCGATACAGTTGGCGACCCATATAAAGATACTTCTTCGGTTTCGCTGAATCCTGTAATTAAATTTACCACCTTGTTCGGTTTGCTTGCTATGGAAATAGCCATCACTCCTTCTTTTAAAGCGTATGCACATTATATTGGTATTACTTTTTTGTTTGTAGCGCTCTATTTTGTTTACCGGTCGTTCTATAAAATGAGAATCAACGGATAAAATATTGGATTAATAAACATTATAAAAATAAAAAAGGGTGAACACTTTGTTCGCCTTTTTTTATTTTTATGCTACATTGAAAACGGTATAAAAACGAATGACATAAAAGAAAGGACTTGCCATGTGAAAAGTGCCGCTTGACCTATGAAATCTGAAGCACGAAAAAATTTCTTTATGGTAAAGAGTTATTCCACTGTGAAAAATTGGGAAAAATAATTATCTACGACAGCTGTTATACCTAGAAAAACCCGAAACGGAAGACCTTTTATAAAGTATGAAAATTAAATGAAAAAAGAGCGGCAAACGGGATTCGAACCCGCGGCCCTCAGCTTGGGAAGCTGATGCTCTACCAACTGAGCTACTGCCGCTTTTTGCAAATGCAAAAGTAGAAAAAATGTTTGCATTACTCAAAATATATTCGGCAGAATTTTATTATTAGCTATCTTTGTGCAATAAATATATGGAAATGGAAAAAGTAGTAGCACTTTTAAAGGAAATTTTTGTTGATAAAGTTCTTGTCAGCATTTTGTTAGAAAAAAGTGTGTACGTCGAAATCGAAGAAGGAAAGAAAATTCTCGACGAAGGTAATTACATTAAAACTATTCCTATTGTAATCGAAGGACGCGTTAAAGTTTTACGATGCGACGAATCGGGAAAAGAATTACTTCTATATCATATAATACCAGGCGAAAGTTGTGCATTGTCTATCGCCGCCGGTCTAAATCACGAGAAAAGTGTGGCTTATGCCGTAACAGAGGTGAAGACGAATCTTTTGTTGATTCCAGTAAACGACTTGCAAGAAATGCTACGGGAATATCCACGTATCAACAATTTTGTTTTAAAACTTTTCCATCAACGCTTTAACGAATTGATTTCTTTTATTGACTCTATTGCATTTAAAAATATGGATTTTAGATTAGTAAATCATTTAAAAAAAATGAGCGCCGCAACAGGAAACCGCATTATCGAAACTACACATCAGCAACTTGCCGACGAACTAGGTACAGCACGGGAAGTGGTTTCGCGATTGCTAAAACAGTTGGAAAAAGAAAATAAAGTAAAAAACCATAGAGGTACAATTGAACTAACCGACCTTTTGTAACCTTTGTCACTTACTTTTACTCATTTTGAGATTATCTTTGTTTTTTTAAATTAAATACTTATTTCATTATGAAAAAAAATGTTGGAAACATTGACAAATGGATCAGAATTACTTTGGCAATAATCATTGCCGTTATTGGTTGGTATTACAAAAGCTGGTGGGGACTTGTAGCACTTATCCCTCTTTTAACCGTTTTTATAAGTTTTTGTCCGGTTTATCTGCTTTTTGGTTTTCAAACAAACAAAAAGGAAAAGTGAATTATTTACTACTGACATTATAAAAGCTCATTTGATTTACCGTTAAGCTTTTATTGTATGGAGTGCTATGTCCAAAATAGTGTTGAAGGCTTTTGCTTACTTATATGGTTGAAACTCTTCTCGTAAAAAGGTTTTCAACAAAGGGCGTTTCAAAACTTGTTTCATTCTTTGCTATTTGTTTTTTGTATTGGGGTATTTTTGTGGTAAAATGGAGAAAATTATGTCTGCAGATTATACCGATGATAGTGTACGAACATTAGATTGGAAAGAGCATATTAGAAAAAGACCGGGAATGTATATCGGAAAGTTGGGCGATGGTAGCTCACACGACGATGGAATTTATGTGTTGCTTAAAGAAATTATCGACAATGCCATTGACGAGTATGTGATGGGCTATGGTAAAATTATTAAAGTTACTATTGAAGAAAAGACCGTTGCCGTACGAGATTACGGAAGAGGAATTCCTCTTGGCAAAGTAGATGTTTGCGTAAGTAAAATTAACACCGGAGCTAAATATGATTCTAAAGTTTTTAAAAAAGCCGTTGGTTTAAATGGCGTTGGTTCCAAAGCTGTTAATGCACTTTCCTTCTATTTCAAAGTACAATCGATTCGTGATGGAAAAACAAAAATTGTGGAATACCGTCGCGGAGAACTTGTGTTTGATCCGACAATTCAGAGCTGTGACGAAAAACAAGGAACGATTATTACTTTTGTACCTGACGAAGAAATATTTGGTAATTTTCGGTATATTTCCGAATATATATCCGAAATGTTGTGGAACTATGTTTTTCTCAACAATGGTCTGATCATTATTCTTAATGATGAAAAAATACAGGCTAAAAATGGGCTCCTCGACCTGCTTGAACATAATATTAACGGCAACGGCCCTTTGCGTTATCCTATCATTCATATACAAGAAGGTGATTTTGAATGTGCTTTTTCACACAGTTCAAGTTCATACAGCGAAGAATATTATTCGTTTGTCAACGGACAACATACCACACAGGGAGGGATTCATCAAAATGCTTTTCGGGAAGCGGTGGTAAAAACCATTCGTGAATTTTATGGTAAAGATTTCGACACTAGCGATATTCGCACATCACTCTTAGCTGCAATAAGTATTAAAGTTCTTGAGCCTGTTTTCGAGTCGCAGACCAAAACCAAGCTGGGATCGCTACATATCGAACCTGGCGGGCAAAGTATTAGGAACTATATCGCTGATATAATAAAACGTCATCTCGACAACTACCTTCATATTCATTCCGATGTGGCCGAAGAATTGTACCATAAAATTATTCAGTCGGAAAAAGAACGTAAAGATATGGCCGGAATTAAAAAGTTGGCACGAGAAAGTATTAAAAAAGCCAGTCTCCATAATAAAAAACTGCGTGATTGCCGTATTCATTTCGATACCAATCACGAAAAACGTCTTGAAACTACTTTGTTTATTACCGAAGGCGATTCGGCGAGCGGCTCAATTACAAAATCACGTAATGTACAAACTCAAGCCGTTTTTAGTTTGAAGGGCAAACCATTAAATAGCTACGGGTTAAGCAAGAAAATTGTTTACCAAAATGAAGAGTTTAATCTTTTGCAAGCTGCACTGAATATTGATGAAACCATCGAAAATTTGCGCTATAATAATATTGTTATCGCCACCGACGCCGATGTCGACGGAATGCATATCCGCTTGCTTCTTTTGACCTTTTTCTTGCAATTTTATCCCGATTTGGTGAAAACAGGGCATGTGTATATTTTACAAACACCTTTGTTTAGAATTAGAAACAAACGAAAAACCCTTTATTGCTATTCCGACGAAGAAAGATATAATGCTATTCGAAAACTTAAACCCAATCCCGAAATTACCAGATTTAAAGGCCTTGGCGAAATTTCGCCCAATGAGTTTAAATATTTTATCGGTTCGAATATACGACTGGATCCGGTGATTTTAAAAGGCGAATTGTCAATTGCCGAAACACTGAAATTTTATATGGGGAAAAATACCCCCGATCGGCAGAAATTTATTATCAACAACTTACGTATTGAGGAAAATTTGGGCGAAGAAATAATGATCTAATTCCTGAAGAATTTTGTTTTGATGTGTCGAAATACCCTGCTTCTCCAAAGCAATTTATCTTTACGAAACAATAGCTGTAAATATATGATAATCAAAATTTGATACAAGAACTCTAAATTTATTAAAATATAACGGAAAAAAAGACCGCTTAATCTCTTATTATTAAAAAAAGACTATTTTTGCATTGTAAAAACAAATGGAAAATTTACTAATAAAATGATAATCAATTCTAAAACAAAGATATCGAATATAATCAAGTACGACAAAAAAGTGATTGATGTAATTGCCTCCGTCAATAAGCATTTCAAGAAATTGAAAAACCCGATACTTTGCAAAATGTTTGCTTCGCGTGTTAATGTGGGAGATGCTGCCAGAATTGGAGGGATTACAACCGAAGAATTTCTTGAGGTTTTAGAACATAACGGTTATAGTGTTGAATATTCCAAAAAAAATAATAACGAACAACACGATATTAATAACAGGGTAATAATTATGGATAAAAAAAATGTAGTGGAATTGGATGTGCGCCCTATATTGGCCGGTGGCACCGATCCTTTCGATAAAATAATGACAACGTTGAAGACCTTGGAAGATAATCAAACTTTGCTGGTTATCAATACTTTTGAACCTGTGCCCCTATTAAATTTATTAAAAAAGAAAGGCTACGGTTATATGGTTGAGCGCCCCAAACCAAGTATAGTTTATGCATATATTTATAAAAATGATAGCGAAAAAACCGAAGGGGTTAAAACTAACGTAACGACGGAAAGTCTCAGCGATTTTGAAAGCGTAGCAAAAAAATTTGAAGGAAAAATGCAGGAAATTGACGTCCGTGATTTGGAAATGCCGATGCCTATGGTGAGCATACTCGAAACCATAGAAAAACTTGGGAAAGACGAAGCTTTGTATGTACACCACAAAAAATTACCGCGATTCCTTTTGCCTGAACTCGAAACGCGTGGTTTTAAATTAGTGAAAAAAGAAATTGGCGAAGGAAATCTAAAACTGATAATTTTTAAATAATGCAAGCCGGATTAAGTACTAAAAATGCTCCTTCTCCGTCAGTGGTTTTGCCACATTTTGTCTTTGGCGCCATTTCGTTTTTTGTGGCAGGAATCGTTATGATGCTCTATGCTTCGGACTTGGTATTGCCTTTTCATTTGAATGCCAAAATACTGGTACTTACACATGTTATGGTGCTTGGTTTTATCACAATGATGATTTTCGGAGCACTTTATCAATTGATTCCTGTGGTGATGGAAGTAAAACTTTACAGCGAAGTATTGGCCAAAATAAGCTTTTATTTATTTAGTTCAGGGACTATTCTTCTAGTTATTTCCTTTTGGGAAGCAACATTTGATAATGCCCAAAACTGGTTATGGTTTGAAATAGCGGGGACACTTATTCTGATAGCAGTAATACTTTTTGCAATTAATATCTTAAAAAGTGCTGCCAAAACCGAGCGGAAAGACATTGGGAATAAATTTATCGTAACTGCCATTATATATTTGCTGTTAACGGTTTCGCTTGCTATTACAATGATTATTAATTTTGCACATACATTTATTCCCGTTTCGACAATTGATTTGTTGAAAATGCATGCTCATCTTGGTCTTGTGGGTTGGTTTTTGTTTTTGATAATTGGGGTAGCAAGTAAGTTGATGCCTATGTTTTTGATTACCAATAAAATGCCCATAAAACTATTGAATTATTCTTACTATTTACTGAATACCGGAATTATTTTACTCGTTTTGGTGCTCTCGTTTTACCCGGAACAATGGGCTATCGGATTAAGCGGTGTCTTTATTATTGCCGGCGTGCTTTTGTTTTTGCTGTTTAACCGCTATGCTTTTAAACACCGTTTTCGCAAAAAACTTGATGTGGGACTGCAATTGTCGAAGATAGCCTTTATAATTTTGGCTATCGTTTTGGTATTCGGACTCATTTCTCTTGTTGTACCAGGTTTTTCGGGACTCTTGCAAATACGTATCGAAATTGCATACGGAATGAGTATTGTGCTTGGTTTTCTTACTGCTTTAATACTGGGACAATCGTACAAAACTCTGCCATTTATTGTTTGGCTTAAAAACTATCAGACGAAAATCGGGAGACAAAAAATTCCCTTACCGCAAGAACTTTATTCGACGCGTGTGGCTAATTTTCACCGGCAAACTTTTGTGGTAGCGTTTGTAATGCTGATAGCCGGAGAAATAGCAGGCTGGGTTTGGTTGCTACAGGCCGCTGCCGTTATGTATATTATCACGGCAATATTGTACAACTATAATATTTTTAAAATAGTTTTTCACAAAGCAACAAAATTTTAATAATGAGCAATATTAAACATCTTTCACCCAAAGAACAGAAAATCGCCCAACTTCTTAAAACCATTGTAGATCCGGAAGTAGCTGTAAACATTATTGATTTAGGACTCGTTTATGAGATTACTTTCGACCAAGACAATAAAAAAATACATGTTGTAATGACACTTTCCACACGGGGATGTCCACTTGGTGATACCATTACGCAAAATGTTCAGGTAGTGCTTGAGGCAAATTATCAGGATTTTGAAATCAACGTAGAATTAGTTTGGGATCCGGAGTGGACGCCAGAAATGATTACGGATGAGGGCAGAATAGCCTTTGAAGAAATGTAATTTGATAAATTTAGTTTTTGAGACGCCAAAGGAAACTGATAATTTATTTTGTTTCAATTAGATATTTTTTCACTTATTAAAATAAAATTATTATGATATTTTCAAAATCTGTTGAATACGCTATTCGTGTACTTGTTTACCTGTCAATGAAGTCGTTGGAAAGTAAACGGATAGGTGTGCAAAAAATAGCAATTGATCTTGACTTTCCTGAGCATTATCTCGGAAAAATTTTGCAAACGCTGGCCAAAAATCAATTTATTGTATCGCTCAGAGGTCCCAACGGCGGATTTTATGCCAATGAGAAAACTAATGCCCTTACTTTACTTTCTATCATCGAATTGTTCGATGGACTAGGTTTTTTCGATACCTGCGGACTGGGACTGCACGAGTGTAACGACGAAAAACCTTGCCCAATACACAAAAAATATCAAATTGTTAAAGGGAATCTTTATAAATTATTGTCGGAAAAGACTGTCGGACAGATGAAAGCCGACCTTGAAGCAGGAATTGCCTATATGCACTTTTATCGGGATGTCGAGATATAATTATGTTAACGCAATATTTCAAACAATGTATATTTTTGTTTGCCGGCAAACAAACGAGAATAAATCAACGAACTTCCGATATCCTGAACATAACAGTTTTTAAGTTGATGTTTATACTTATAAGATGTTTATTTTCTACAATCTAAGTATATATCATCCCCATAACGATATACATGTGTTACCAAAAATTATTTTTATTTCCCTATGTATCATGCTCAATTAGAATTAAGATAGAATAGTAGAACAAACCTTTACCTTCTGATAAAACGCAAAAAATGATATTTACGAAAGTTAATCGTTTTTAAGCAACGAAAATCCATACCTTGCGACGGTCTGATAAATTCCAATCTGTCTATGTCAAAAATCAAACGTCAACCGAACTTAGCCGAAGCGCTGATCCCCATTATTTTCTTAATCATTCTACTGACAATGAACGTTTTATTCTGGAAGGATACACTCAAAGGAGCCAATCAGGTAGCCTTGATGACAGCTGCCGGGTTATCTGGGATTCTGGGTTTGCGAATGGGTTTTGCCTGGAAAGAAATGCGTGACCAGATTGTAAAAACCATAGGGACGGCTATGCCGGCCATTCTTATTTTATTGTTAATAGGTGCGCTGGCAGGCACATGGCTTATCAGCGGCGTAGTTCCGGCACTGATTTTTTATGGACTAGATGTCCTGAAACCGGACATTTTTCTCTTCGCAGCGGTTTTGATAGGAATGATTGTTTCAACAGCAACGGGAAGTTCATGGTCTACCATTGCTACCATTGGCGTAGCAACATTGGGCATTGGTGATGCCATGGGTTTCGATAAAGCTGTTGTTGCCGGAGCCATTATTTCTGGCGCCTATTTTGGCGACAAGATGTCACCTCTTTCCGATACCACTAATTTGGCACCAGCCGTTTCGGGAACGGATATCTTTACACATATCCGCTATATGTTATATACTACGATTCCTTCAATATCCATTACCCTCATTATTTTTCTCATTATGGGATTTACATCTCATAGCGGGCGACCACCCGAACATATAAATGAAGTGCAAGCTTCCATTTTGCATACTTTTCATATAACTCCGTGGCTGTTTTTGGTGCCTCTCATTTTGTTTATAGTTATCATAAAAAAGATGCCTCCACTTCCGGCACTCTCAATAGGTGTCTTGCTTGGTGCCATTGCTGCGGTCATTTTTCAACCCCAGATCATCGAAAATCTTACACACATCACGAACAACTACGCCAAAGCATCTTATATCGGCGTTATGCAAGCCATCTACGGCCCAACCGATATCGTAACAAACAATGCAGACATGAATGACCTTTTTTCTACCGGAGGAATGGAAGGAATGCTGGATACTATTTGGCTCATTTTAGCGGCTATGATTTTCGGAGGCATTATGGAAGCCAACGGTATGCTGCGGAAAATAACACAATCGGTGTTGAAACTGGTGAAAACCGATGGCTCGCTCATAACCTCAACCGCAGTTTCGTGTATCTTTTTCAACATCACTGCCTCCGACCAATACATCTCCATTGTGGTTCCGGGCGAGATGTACCACGATGCTTTTGAAAACCGTGGGCTGAAACCCGAAGTTTTAAGCCGCACGCTTGAAGATGCCGGTACGGTAACCTCTGTTCTGGTTCCATGGAATACCGGCGGCGCCACGCAGGCGAGGGTTCTCGGCGTACCCACTCTCTCCTATTTGCCATACGCTTTTTTCAACATCATTAGCCCGCTAATGACCGTGCTTTTCGCTTACTTGAACATCAAAATCCGACGCTACAAGGATGATAAAAAAATGAATATCCGGAAGGAAGTGGAAGGATAGTCTTTAATGTAAGGTACAAGAGAATGCTTGCGCGTTTGTAGTTGCTATGTCGGATTTTGAAAACAATACCTTTTGCCTATTAGATTTTTTTTAATCTTTACTTAAAACAACAAACTGTCCTGTAATCCGAAAGTTTATCGTAACTCTTCAGTCGAGATGATATGGTTAACACATTGAATATTACGATATCAATATTTTTTAACCAAATCACAACAAAACGTTACCTACAGAATATCAATGAAATAAGATTTTATTATGAAAAATATTTGAATATTTATTAAATTCATATTATTATATCATGTTGAAATATAGCATTATAAACCGGCTGAATAGTTGCATCTTTTTCAAGTTGCATCAATCTTTCGGTCAAGAAGAAAAAATGCTGGAGTAATATTAAGAATTGGTAAAAGAAAGCCTTTTATTCGGAAGGCTGAGAAATATAAATAATATCTCCTGAAAGTTTACAGTTGAAGCCGTAAATTATATGCAATGTCCGAAGAATATCTTTAGGACTTTCGTCTTGGTAGGTGGCAGTAAGATAATAATTATTGCAAGTTTTGTCGGCAATAATTTGTACGTGATATGTTTTTTCAAGTACTTTAAAAACATTAGCAAGTGGTGCTTTTATAAAAACGAGTTTGCCCGATTGCCAAGCGAGAAAATTATCGTTGCTAAATGTTTCGCGATGCATTACACCTGTGGTTCGGTTGTAAACACCTTTTTGGCCAGGTGTCAAAATCATTTGTTCTTTAATACTACCATTGGGATTTATCGAATAAAACAATACCTTACCTGTTTGCAAATAAATAACAGTTTCGTTATTTTCATTACGAGTATACAAATCGAAAGTTGTACCAAAAACTTTTACACGAACATCACCGGCAGAGACAATAAAAGGTTTGTTGGGATTGTGCGTAACATTGAAAAATGCTTCACCTTCGAGCTGTAAGTTTCGCTCGTTGAAAGCAAATGTTTCAGGCCATGTAATTTTCGCATCTTTGTTAAGAAAAACCTGAGAACCATCGGGAAGAATTAATGGTTTTTTCTGAACTTCGGTTGCAATGAATTGTTTTGTAACGGTAACAGCCGGACGTTTTAAAAGAAAATAAATTCCAAACGCAACAACAATTACAGCTGCTATACGTAGAGCAACAGAGGTAAACGGTTTTATAGTAAATCTATTGCCGTTACCGGCAAAAACAGGAGCTAACTTTTCAGCAAAAACAATATGATCGTTTATGTTTTCCCAAGCCTTATCAACATCAATAACTTCTAATGAATGTTCGGGTGCCGTACTATCCCAAATTTTCTTGTAATTTTCGAATATCAAACGGTTTTCAGCACTATTATTCATCCAATTTTGCACCCTTTGCTTTTCTAAGGTGGTGCAATTACCAGATAAATAACGCCCAATAAGTTTGATATTTGAATTCTTTACAAGCACTTTTTTCTTTCATTTATTGATTAGACAATTTAAATGCAAATTACCCTTACTACAAATTTTTAAAAATATGAAACAATACTGTTGTAAGCGCCAGTACCATTTTATTGATAAAAAAAACAATCGACACAAAAGGTAGATAAACTTTTAAAGCTTTCCGCAAAGTTTTCAATGCTTTGGTCATTTGTGCTTCTACTGTTTTTATAGAGATAGACAACTTTTTTGCGATTTCGTTGTATTGCAGTTCTTCAAATCTACTCATTTCGAATATTTGTCTTCGTTTTTTCGGAAGTTTTAAAATTGCCATTTTCAATGTTTTCTGCAATTCGTCGTATTCCATAATGGATTGTGCATTGACCGAAAGGGCATTTCCTCTTTGCTTTTGATTTTGATTAAGTAAATATTTATTATTAATTTTTTGCCGCCTGAAATAGTTAAGAGACTGATTTTGCACCGCCTTATATAAATAAGCCTTCAATGAAGTAATAATTTGTATCTCGGTTCTTTTTACCCACAATTTAAGAAAAATACTTTGTACGATTTCCTCAGCATTTTCCATACTACCCACATATGTTATACAGTAATAACATAAAGAGACATAATACATACGATAAACCTCTTCAAATGCTTCTTTATCGCCCGCTTTTAATCTCTTAATCAGTCTGTTTTGGTTTTCCTTCATACCTAAGCTAACAATTCCCCTTACCGGTTTTACACTTCCTGATTTTAACTTATTAAATTTCTATTTGTAAATGAAACCAAATGTTTTTGCAAATCAGACAAATGTATAATTTTATTTTGGATGCGCAATACATTATTAACAATTTCGATTTATAATTTTAAAAGCATAAAAAAAATACTTTGTGCACTATTATTCAAATCGCCCGACAGGACAAAAACATTTAGCGTTTTCACAAAAAATAAAAGCTATTCTTTATACTAAAGCACAACTTTTCAATAATGTTTTTTCAATAAATATTATCTCATAAAGTTTGACAGCACTATCTTTCTAATTACAAGTTGATTACCTATTAATAATTTGACATAATAAATTCCAGCAATTGCATGTGTTTCTTGTGCATTCCAAACAAATTGCTGATTTCCCGCACCCATTTTTTTATCTGATAATGAAACAATTTTTTTACCGGAAACATTGTAAATATCCACAGCAACATTAATTGGTTTTTGGAGTAAAAGTGATATCGTTACTTTGCTATTAAAAGGATTGGGGAAAGTGCGGATTTGAATGTCCTTTTTTCTAATTTTTTCCACAACTGTCCAAGTATAATTAACATTGAAAAATCTTAGCATTCGAGCCATCACCTCATCTTTTTCGTTGCCTGGCGAATCGGTAAGGCCGGCAAATTCAAATGAAGAACCGATAGTTTTATAAATATTGTTTTCAAAAGAAACTGCTGTACCATAAGCAGGCAATTGATTTTTAAAAATCATAATACCACTATCGTCTGCAGCTATATGGTCGATATAATTATTATCACCCTTGTAACGAAAACTCAAACCATTCATAATACTACTATCTTGCCCATATATAGTGCCTAAGTCGGCATTTCCATCGTCGAAGCCAATGATATGAAACATAGGATGAACAGCCGTTTTATCGTCGAAAAACCAAGTATCGCCACCTTCCATATATAAACGACCTCCCTGATAGAGATAATTGGCCAATGATTGTCCCTCTTCCATACTTAATGCATAATTGTTAGGATAGTTGCCGAGCAATACAAAAACCGAACGATAAATATCCAAATCATTAGGAAAACCGGTAAAATCGTTGTCACTTACTTGCAATATTTGAAAACACATATGCATAGAATCGGATAGAGAATGGTTTCCTGATAGGTTAATAATAGCTACCGGTTTTTGTCCGATTGTAGTATAAAAACTTCCGGAAGCCGAACGGTTATAACCGGCAGTTATGTCAACTGAAAAAACTGCGAATTGCTCATCGGGAGTGTCTCCGGCAGCTGTAACCTGATAAAAAACTGTCGTTGTATCACCGGCAGGCATATTGACAAGGCTTTGCTGATTATTTGCGACGCTAATATAATTGTTTTGAGACGATAAAACCGTAAAAACATTGTAAGCTTCGGAACTTCCTGAGTTGACAATTATTACAGCAAAAATCGCAGTTTCTCCCGGATCGAGTCGCCCGTTGTTATTACCGGCACTATCGGTAATAGAAAACGAAAGGTTTTGAAGAACAGGTGCATGTACAACGATATTAAATGCAGATGTCCAGTTATCACCGTTTAACGTATCTTCCGAAATCAATTGAAAGTTGAGAATATGGCCATCTTCAACAGTATCGTCAACACACAAAGCAAAACCATCTTGAATCGCCACGGTATCATCAGTCAAAATTGTTCCGTAGTAAGCCGTACTATCACTGACAAGGGCATAACTATCATCTGTTGATAGTGTAGAAAGAATATTGGTAGTACTATCCGACCCTTCATTGGTTAATCCTATCGTAAGAAAAGCCGTTTCGTGATAATCAAGCTCTCCATTTCCATTGGCATTGTCAATGCTATCGTAAACAAACGCAACATAAGGCCCTGCTGCCGGCACGATAGGCACCGGTGAAGTATGAGGTATAAAATTAAAACTTGTAACCACCAAAGCGGCAGTTCCAATTTGCGAAAGTGGCGAAAAAGTGATGGTTGCCGAACTTGTGCTGTCAATTGAGGCCGTTCCGATAATATTTCCACCCATAGAAAGGCATGCAATACCTTCGATAGTATTGGTGGTAAGTGTCATAGAAGTTTGTCCAATATTAAGCGTTGACGGGCAAACAACGGTCATGTTTTGGGGAATAGCTGTTCTTATCATCAGTGATGGATCCCCGAAAATAGTCCATGTGTCGGTAATTTCATAACCATCAGAACCATATTCGTCGTTCATGGTCATACATCCGTCCATTGTAATCCCGCCAAAAGTTCGTTTAATGTTGTTGGAATAAGTTTCCGCCAAAATATCATTCATTGCATCTTGACCACACATTGGTGGATTCCAACTTTGATTGATAGTTGACATAATAGTGGCAATAGCACCTGTAGGTTGGCCGTTGTGGGTAGCTCTTGTCCAAGCTTCGGCAAAACAAGTTGTGTGTACAAAATTTCCGTTGGCACAAGCAACCGAAATAATAAAAGGTAAATGATTGTCGTTAACCAAATTATTAACATCGTTATTTGAAAATCCCGAAGTTCCCCATAAAGCTGTACTTCCATGTCCGCAGTAATTAATAATGGTAGTGCCTGAATTAATATCGGCGGCAACCATACTCGGAAAAGGATTTCCCGAAGCATCGTTTCCGCCCTGACTTCCGTCGAAGAGTTCGTAAGTATAATTATAGGTAAAGGGTAACAGCTTGCTGTTGCCGATATTTCTAATGTGCTGATAATCGTATTCGTCGTCGTCGCCGGGTCCCTGATCGGAACCAATGCCAATGGCTTTTGTGTACCAAGCCGTATCGGTAGGTGGGTTTTGTTCGTAATCCAATGTCCGCTGCACCATAGTATTTACTTGATCGTCGGTTTCGGCCGAAAATCTGCCTACAAAAAGATCGGGATAATGATCGTTTCCTACGATATACGAATACTTGTTATCCGAATAGTTTCCGCCGATAACACTAACCGGCACTTCCGGTGCATCGCCCACAAGCAATACAAAAGTAAGGCCGTTAACAGCATAATAATTGGCTATGTATTGTTTAATGGCTGCTGCATTGCCAATAGTGGCCACATCAACAATGGAAACCGGTGTTCCCGTTTTTTCTCTCCATTCAACATAAACCGCCATATTATCAATAAAATCACCATAGGAAATAATCAACATATTACCATGCTCATCAACGGGAGTATTGCGGCTTAGGGCGCTGTAATTTAAAAAATGCCGTGCATAGATATTGGCAAAACGGCTATCAATTTTTTTTAAAGGTTGCAGACGCTTCAAAACGTTAACTTTTGAAATTCCTTTTTGCTTAACCTCCACGGTAACATCGTAATACACTCTAAGTATTTTCGTAATAGGATTATATTGAAAAGGTTGGATAAGCAAAGCCTGTCCCCGAAAATCGCGAATAATATAAGGCTTTCGCAATTTGCCTATTTTACCCGGATAGTTTTTATTATGCCTGTATTGTGCGCCAAATTCATATGAAACACCGGCAGGATTGATAGTCCTTGGTAAATTTCCTTTGGAAGGTACCATCAATACATTTTTAAATTCTTTGTAACGCAACGAAACAAGCGCAACTTCCATAGCTGCCTCATCCGGAATAATTAATGATGTGGCAAAAAGAGGTAAGTCGGGTGCTCCTTTCCTCAAAATAGAAGCAGCGTTCCTATCACTTATAAGCCAAGCTTTTCCTCTACTCGTATTTACGGTTTTTTTCCAAAAGCCGGATAGGTGAAAATGAATTGTAAAAGTAGAGATATCGGAAGATAGCAATTCGAAATATTTGGAGTTGTTGTCCTGATTCGGTTTCAGTTTAATCCAATCAGAAGCAACAAGCCGGCTTGAAAACAATATTATCATAGCAAACCCGAAAAAAATTTTAAATTTTTTCATATTAGTTTAGCAAATCTACATGTCATACGGTTTTTTAACAATATGTTCTTTTGTTATGGTAACCAATCCAACCGCAACTGTAACCCAATGTACAGGAATAATATTTTTCAGAAGCCCGTTTAAACTTATAATTTCCGGCAGCAACATAATAAATCGCGTACTTACAACCTTCAATAGCACTTTACTAACTATCCATCAAGTGATTATTGCTATAAAAACAAAGCTTAGCATATTTAACTTTGCAGAAAACTTTCTGCAAAAAGACAATATTGTCAGCACTCACCACTTGATGTTCTTAATAAAAAAGGACACGTTTCAAAAAGTATATGTTGTATGACAATCTTATTTAAAGCCAATCTTTTCAAAATTTCTTAACAAAAACTTCACGGGATACCATGCTGCAATAAAACCTATAGCCTGAACCGTAAAAAACACTAAAATAAAGTCACGAATTTTCATTGATACGGGATAAGCATCAATGATAAAGGCCCCTTCTCCGCCACCGAGTTTTATAAAACCATAATGTTGTTGTAATAAAAGTATTACAAAACCGAAAAATAATCCCAATACCGACCCGATAATATTAATGAGCACACCTTCATATAAAAAAATCCGTCGAACGGTTTTTTTGTCGGTACCCATACTTTTCAAAACGGCTATATCTTTCATTTTTTCTACTATTAAAATAGAAACTGAGCCGATCATATTAAATGAAGCCAAAATCAAGATAAAGACCAAAATCAGGTAAATTGCGATTTTTTCCGATTTCATCACCTTAAATAAAGTTTCGTTTTGTTCAAAACGATTTTTTACAGAAAATTTTTTGCCGAGGATATTTTCGATTTTTGTCTGAATTACATCGACATTGGCATTCGATTTCAAATAAATTTCTATCGAAGTGCGCTCGTCCTTGTAGTTCAATAGTTTTTTTACAAAACGCAAAGAAGTTAGAACATATTTTTGATCGAAATCTTGTTGAATTGAAAATACACCTATCGGTTGAATAGTTTCGCTATTGAAAGCATTACTAAAATTAAAAGAAGAAGCATTACCTCTTTTGGGAACATAAACTCTAAGCAAACGGTTCATATCGTTAAGGTTAAGGTTTAAAACCCACGCCACTCCGGCACCCAATACGGCAAAATCGGCATTGCCTTGCTGCAATACAAATTTCCCATCAACCGTCAGTGTATCGAAATCTTTAACAGTTTTAAAATTCTCCGAAACACCTTTAATACGTGCAATATACTGTTTATCACCATATTTGAATAAGGCATCTTCTTCGGCAACTTGTACAATTTTCCCAAAACCTTGAATTCGTTTCAGTTTTTGGACCGGGAAAACAGCATAATGAAAAGTCTTTCCTTTTTCGGGCATAATTAGCAAGTCGGGATTAAAAGAATGATACAGCGATTTTATCACCGACTCGAAACCGTTGAAAACCGATAATACCACTACCAATGCAAAAGTTCCTACTAGTATTCCCGTCAATGACACCAATGAAATGACGTTTATCAGGTTATGCGATTTTTTGGAAACCAAATATCGTTTTGCCACAAAGAGCGAAAAATGCATAATAACAGGACATTGTTTAAACTGCAAATATCCGATAATTCTTTCAATTAATTCTTTTGGATATTAAATCTGTTTTTCAACAGGATTTTTCATTTTCGGGTGGCTTCGATACCACCCGCGAAATATGCCGGTCGGTAACGGATTGTTCGCTGATAGTTATCGCCCCCATGCGGTTTCGGCGATTATGTTTGTGGGGGAATAGACACAATGCATTGCGTCTATAAAGTGCATCTTCAATTAATTTTTAGATTCTAAGGGTTGCCCACAATAATACTTGCTGCTGTTGTTAGATTATAAATATTGGCTCTAAATAAAACAAAAATTTGTAAACTCTTTAATCATCAAAACAAAAAAAAGACCGGCATTCTAAAATCAACTGTTCAAAACAAAAATATTACATTTGCAATAATTGTAAAAGTGATAGACAATGGAAAATGAAGACAATCCGAAAGTCATCGAAAAGCAATATGTTAACATCAAGAAAGTATTGAGTGATAAGGCTCCGCAACTTGCTCATCTTATCCCGCCGTTTATCGTTAACTATTTCAAAAACAGAATTATTCATCAAGACGAGTTAAATGAAGTTATACGACTTTATGGTGATCGTCCCGGCATACCTTTTATTGACGGAGCCTTAAAATTTATGAACACCACGGTACATACGATAGGCATTGAAAATATTCCCGAAAAAGGTCGTTATATTATAGCATCTAATCATCCTTTGGGTGGCCTCGACGGGCTGGCGTTGATGTGGGCGGTTGACAAAAGACGAAAAGACCTTATTTTTCCGGTAAATGATATTCTGATGAACTTAAAAAATCTCGAATCTTTACTTATACCTATTAACAAGCATGGTTCCAACACTCAAAATATTAAAATTATCAATGACACTTTTGCATCCGACAAAATTGTGTGTTACTTTCCGGCAGGTTTAGTTTCGCGAAAACAAAGAAGCGGAATTATTAAAGACCTCAACTGGCAACCTACTTTTATTACCAAAGCCAAACGTTTCAAACGCTATATTATCCCCACCCACATCAGCGGACGCAACACTAACTTTTTTTATAACATTGCCAGGCTACGTAAAAAATTTGGCATCAAAACCAATATCGAAATGCTATTTCTTGTGAATGAATTTCATAAACAAAAAAACAAAACGATAACTATTACTTTTGGCAAACCCATACCTTATCAAACTTTTGATAAAAAGAAAAAAAAAGAAAAATGGGCCAACGAACTACGCGACTTTGTTTATCGGTTAGAGGAAAATCCGGAATTAGAATTCAAATCACTTTAATACTTATTTGCAAAATGTTCCGAACCGAACAAACGAATTTGTACATTTGCCAAACAAAAAAGATATACAAATGATGGAAACGATAATCCTTCCTGTTGACAAAGAACTAATTGCTAACGAATTAACGGAAGATAAGTTTCAACGCAAAACCAATAACAACAACAACGAGATTTATATTGTTACGGCAGACGATTCGCCTTATGTTATGAAAGAAATCGGCCGGCTCAGAGAGGTTACTTTCAGAGATGCCGGAGGCGGGACGGGAAAATCTGTTGACATAGATGACTATGATTTGGGGACACAAGCATTTAAGCAAATGATTGTGTGGGATCCGCGTGAACAGGCCATCGTAGGAGGATATCGTTATATCCATTGTAAAAACCTAAAAGTAGAAAATGGAGAAGTGCATTCGCCTACTTCTCGCCTTTTTGCTTATTCCGAAAAATTCATTAAAAAATATCTAAATCGTACTATCGAATTGGGCAGGTCGTTTGTACAACCCTATTATCAACCCACTTATAATTTGCGACGCGGAATGTATGCCCTCGACAACTTGTGGGACGGCATCGGCGCACTAATAATCGACAATCTCGACGTGCATTACCTTTTCGGTAAAGTTACTATGTATCCTCATTACGACTCGTTGGCGCGTGACATGATTCTTTTCTTTTTGCAAAAATATTTTCCCGACCCAAAAAAATTGATTTATCCGCGAAAACCATTAGAAATAAATACCGAAACTAAAGTTCTTGAAAGTATTTTTAGTGGCGACAACTACGACGAAGATTACAAAATTCTTGTAAAAAAAGTTAGAAAACTTGGCGAAAACGTTCCACCACTTGTCAATGCCTATATGAATCTTTCGTCAACAATGAAAACCTTTGGCACCGCACTCAACGACCACTTTGGGAATGTGGAAGAAACCGGAATACTCGTTACCATCAACGATATTTATCACAAGAAAAAAGAGCGCCACGTAGATACTTATAAAAAGTCTTGAAATATATTTCTTCGCGGCTATAAAATACGGTAACTGAACTAAATGGAAAATTTTAAACCTATGAAAATCAAAATAGCAGAATTCGTTATCAGTTCGGTTGCCGGAAATAAATGCCCCAAACCCGACAGACCCGAATATGCTTTTATCGGCCGGTCTAATGTGGGCAAGTCATCTTTAATAAATATGCTGACAGACAGAAAAAAACTTGCAAAAATTTCGGGAAGTCCGGGAAAAACCATCACCATGAACCATTTTAATATCAACAACGAATGGTATTTGGTAGATTTGCCTGGTTACGGCTTTGCCAAACGCTCGAAAACAGAACGGAAAAAATGGAACATTATGATTAAACAATATATACTGGCACGCACCAATTTGTTGAGCCTGTTTGTATTGATAGATATTCGCCACGAACCTCAAGCTATCGACAAAGAATTTGTCGAATGGCTCGCCCTGTCGAAAATACCTTTTGTTATAGCATTTACCAAAGAAGATAAAATAGGAACGGTAAACGCCCAAAAAAATCTTGCACATTACAAAACCGAATTGCTGAAAACTTGGGAAGAACTACCCCCCGTCATACTTACTTCGGCCCAAACCGGCAAAGGCCGAGAAGAGCTTTTAGAGTATATCGAAAAAACCAATTTGTTATTTAAATCCTTAAATTAATCTATATCCACAAACAATTGGAAATAATACATAGCGCTAAAAATTAAAAGGATTACCTTTTACAAGATAATCCTTTTTTTTCTTTAGGTGGGAGTTATAGGATTCGAACCTATGACCCTCTGCTTGTAAGGCAGATGCTCTGAACCAACTGAGCTAAACTCCCGCTAAATTTTCAAGATGCAAATATACGGCTATATTTTTGTCATACAACTTTTTTGAAAAATTATTTGACAGCACCCTCCTTTTAAATAGCTCTTCTTTTTTTATCTTTGCGAAACCATTTTATGCAATACTATTGAAAGCAAAAAACTTAAAAATACAACTCTTTTTCTATTTTGTAGTAGGCCTTTTTTCATCCTGCTCGGTAAATAAATATATAGGGAAAAACGAATATTTGATCAACAAATACACATTAATCATCGACAACAAATATCCTGAAATAGACGTGGGTGAGCTAAAATCGTTTATCAAAACTAAGCCTAATAAAAAAATCTTTATTTTAGATTTAAAACTTTGGGCTTACTACCGCAATCTTCATGATCCCTCGAAGTTTAATGCATGGCTTGATAGGAATATTGGCGAAGCACCTCATTTTTTTTATAGTGAAGATGCCGATAAATCGGTAAAGAAAATCAAGCGTTATCTTGCCGACATTGGCTTTATCAATTCAAAAGTAAGCTATACCGTTTCCGATAAAAAGAAAAAAGCAACTATTACGTATTTCGTTAAAGTTGCTCAACCCTATCTTATTGACAGCATCACATACGACATACCCGATACGGTAATACGCAACTTCGTATTTAAAAACCTCAAACAATCACTTGTAAAAAAGGGGGACAACTACAATGCTTATACTTTGGATAACGAACGTGATAGAATTACAGCCTATTTAAGGAACCAAGGATATTATTATTTTAACAGAAACTACATACAGTTTGTTATCGACAGCAATTTGCGAAAGCACAAAATGATTGTATCAATGAATATTTTGGACAGAACAATAGCAGGGAAAGCTAAACCTCAACCTCATAAAAGGTTTGTAATAAAAAATATTTATATCGAACCCGATTACGATCCTTTACGAATGCAATACGATACCATTGATCATATTATTAATTTTCCTTTCGACACCTCTACATATCTTTATAAGTTTATTTGTGCACCTCACCAACGGTTCCACCTTTCTACTTTTAATCAATCGATAAAAATAAAACCAAACAGGCCATACTCTGCAAGTGAAGTACAGCAAACATATCGCCGTTTATTCAATTATTCGATACTTAAAACAGTAAATATCAATTTCGATACGGCAGGAGTTGGAAAGGATAGAAAACGGGATGTTTATTATATGAATAGCCGGATTGAGATGCAAACCGGCGAACTCAACAGATTTTCCATCGAAGCCATTGGCACTAACTCAAGCGGCGATCTTGGCATAAGGAGCAATTTGGTGTTTATGAACAAAAATATCTTCAAACGGGCAGAAGTGTTAAGGTTGCGCCTTTTGGGTGGCTTCGAAGCACAAAAACTTATAGATATACCCGACTCGTCTTTTGCTAACAACTCTTCTGGTTTGTTTAACACTTTTGAAGCGGGATTTGATGCCTCGCTGTTTTTTCCTCGTTTTTTCTCTCCCGTGCATCTTAGCCGTTTCAATCTTCGTTTTAATCCCAAATCTAATATTAGCATTGGTTTTAATTATCAGCGCAGGCCTTATTACTCACGGAATATTGTCAACATTAACCTCGGATACAGCTGGAAACAAAACAAATACATCAAAAATCTGCTAACTCCTGTAAATATTAATTATGTAAATATAAATCCCTCACCCGCATTTGAAAGAATTCTTGAAAGCGAACCCAACCAAAGATTAAAAGAACAATACTCTAACCATATGATTTTCGGCTTAAAATACAGTATTATTTACAATAATCAAAAGCCCAATCTTATAGGAACTTTTAATTATTTCAGAATCAACTTCGAGAGTTCCGGAAATCTTCTCTATAGCTTGCACAGTTTATTTACATCAACAAAAAATACCGATGGTTACTATAACTTTTTAGGTGTGCGTTTTGCTCAATATATCCGCATCGACCTTGACTACAGGCACTATATTTATTTATCTAATAAAGGCAATGCAGTAGTGCTTAGAGGGCTTATCGGCTCTGCCATACCTTATCTTAATTCAAATGATATTCCATACGAAAAAGGATTTTATTCGGGTGGAGCTAATGGCATGCGCGGTTGGCGATTTAGAACGCTGGGACCTGGTTCGTATTCGGGAATCGGTGAATACGAGAGGATTGGCGATATTCAATTGGAAGGAAATGTCGAATACCGTTTTCCCATTTATAAGTTTATAAAAAGCGCAATTTTTGTCGATGCCGGAAACATTTGGAATTACAATGCTAATGAAACGTTTCCGCAAGGTGATTTTCAGTTTAACCGTTTCTACAAAGAGATAGCCGTGGATGCAGGTGTAGGACTACGTTTCGATTTCAACTATTTTATTTTCAGGTTTGATGTGGCGATTCCAATCGTCAATCCGGCTTTCCCCGCAGGTAGTCGACTCCGGATTAAATTTCTGCAATTCAAAAATTTAGTGGGTAATTTCGGAATCGGATACCCTTTTTAATTTCTACGATATGTTGACCAAAAAAAAAGTATCGCTGTCGATAAAAGAATTATTCGAAAAAATTCCTACCGGCGATCAAATAAAGGTTATTCAACATTTAGCGGCATTTGCGCTAAGCAAAAAACCAAACCCTCTTTACCTTTTAAAAGGTTATGCCGGTACGGGTAAAACAAGTTTAATCAGTGCTTTTGTGAAGATGCTCGCCAACAACAACACAAAATTTGTATTGATGGCACCTACCGGCAGGGCAGCAAAAGTTTTATTGCAATATACCGGTTTTGTTACTTACACTATACACCGCAGAATTTACAAAGTGGTTGCCGATTCAAATGGGTTTACCCGGCTTATTGCAACACAAAATAGATTGAAAAATGCTTTTTTTATTGTTGACGAAGCCTCTATGATTAGCGATACGCAACATGAAAGCATAATGTT
Source organism: Bacteroidota bacterium (assembly GCA_003232915.1). Classification (GTDB taxonomy): domain Bacteria; phylum Bacteroidota; class Bacteroidia; order Bacteroidales; family F082; genus Sulfidibacterium. The sequence continues at coordinate 28,268 of QIKE01000049.1, forward strand.
TTCAAGTCGCAATAACTTGTTGGACGATCTGATGCAATATGTTTTTGCCGACAGTAGCAACAAACTTTTGCTCGTTGGCGATACCGCCCAATTGCCCCCTGTGGGGATAGATATTTCTCCCGCTTTAAACATCAAATACTTACAGTTGGCTTATATGCTCACAGCTTATTCTTTTGAGATGAAAGAAGTGATGCGGCAATCGCTGAATTCGGGAATTTTGTTTTCAGCTACAATTCTCCGAACAAAAATTGCACAAGACGATATATCACTCCCGTTTTTTCATTCCAAAGTTTTTAAAAAAGATGTGGAAGTAATCGGACGTGCCGACGAATTTGAAGAATATCTTCAACAAGCTTTTAACAATGGAAATGACGAAGAAAGCGTGATTGTCTGCAGAAGCAATAAACGTGCTAATCTTTTTAACAAACAAGTGCGGGAGAAAATTTTATTACGCGAAACCGAACTCGAAGCCGGCGACAAACTAATGATAGTGAAAAATAATTATTACTGGCTTGATGAAGATTCAAAAGCCGGTTTTATTGCCAATGGGGATATTGCCGAAATAGTGAGGGTGATTAAAGTTGAAGAATTATATGGTTTTCGTTTTGCCGAAACAGATATTAGGCTAATCGACTATCCTGAAATGGAAGAGTTTACAGTGAAATTGCTGCTCGACACCATATATTATTCCGGGCCCTCCCTATCAGATGAAAATTATCAAAAACTCCATTCGGAAATTGAAAAAGAATATAGCAACATTCCCTCGAAAAGAAAACGACAGACAAAAATTAGCGAGAACCCTTATTTCAATGCACTTCAAGTAAAATTTGCTTACGCAATGACTTGCCACAAAACACAAGGAGGACAGTGGCCTTATGTTTTTATCGACCAAGGATATGTTTCCCAAGATATGATAAATATTGAATTCCTTCGATGGCTTTATACTGCATTTACGCGAGCTACACACAAAGTTTTTTTGATTAATTTCGACCAAGAGTTTTTTCTCAAAGAAACTGAATAACTGGATTTTTCAAAAAAAATGTTATTTATAAAAATATTTGTTTATTTTTGCCCAATTAATTAAACCAATTAGTTAAACTAAATGGATAAATATTTAATACGACATACCGAAGAAGATATTCTAAAAGCTGCAAAAGAAGTGTTTCTCGAAAAGGGAATGGAAGGAGCTCGCATGCAAGAAATTGCCGACAAAGCAAAAATAAACAAAGCGCTACTGCATTATTATTTCAGAAGCAAAGAAAAATTGTTTCGACATATTTTCGAAAATTTATTAAGAAATGTTTTCCAGCCTATAAAAAATAGCATTAATCAAAAAGATGATATTTTTGTTTTTATCGAAACTTTTGTTGACAATTATACGCGAGTATTAAGCCAAAATCCTAATCTTCCCAACTTTATTATTAATGAAATCAACCGAAATCCCGATAGAATCAGAGAATTGATCGACCCGACGAAACTCGACAAAAACTTCATACAACACCTTATTGACAAAAGTGTTAAAAGCGGCAAGATTCATCCTGTTTCGGCAGAACATTTATTAATTGATATGCTTGGAATGTGCGTATTTCCTATTTTATCGCGACCGATAGTCGAATATTTTTTGTTTGAAAATCAAAGCGATCAGTATCACAATTTTCTTTCCGAACGAAATCGACACATTGTGGATTTGTTAACGCGTGCACTTACACTTTAAAAAAATAATAATTGTAATATGAGTAAACTTTTTGTCTATTTGAATATTTTGCTTTTCGTTCCTCTGTTTTTAGCGGCACAACAGCACGACACTATTAGTCTCGGGAAATGTCTTCAAAAAGCGGAAAAAAATTTCTCAAAAAGCAAACAGTTCGTTTTAAATCGGGAAAATCTCAAGCTAAAGAAAGACATTCTTAACAAAAACCATCTACCTACGCTTAATTTAAATGGACAAGTTTCATACCAATCTGATGTTACTTCGGTACCGAATATTCCCATTACCGGGTTTTACATACCAAGCATTAGCAAAGATTGGTATCGGATAAACTTGGATTTGGAACAACTTATTTGGGATGGGGGATTTACGTCGGAACAAAAAAAGCTCGAAACTGATAATTACCAAATTGCCAACCAAAATGTTCGTGTAAGCATTTATCAATTAAAGCAACAGGTAAGTATTCTATATTTTAAAATTCTTTTTTACCGCGAAAACATTCGACTTATCAACCTTATGATTGATGATTTGAATGTCCGGATTAAAGAAGCTAACATTGCCTTAAAAAATGGGATTTTGTTACAATCCGATTTAGATATGTTGGTAGTCAGCGAAAAACAGGCAGAACAATTGCATATTCAAAAACAGGCAGAGTTAAATGGTTTATTGGCTGCTTTGAGTGAAAGGTGTAATTTAAACATTAGCTCGGCACAGTCGTTAAATGTCCCGCAAATAAGTTTGAAAAAGTTCCCTTTTGAAAATAATCGTCCCGAGCTTAAGTTGTTAACTTTACAGCAAAATAAATTACAAACACTTACATTATTAACTTCCACAAAACGAAAGCCGATCTTCAAAGCATTTGGGCAAGCCGGTTATGGTCGTCCAGGTTACGATATGTTGAATGATGATTTTCAAACTTATTATATGGTAGGCTTTCGTTTGCATTGGAATATATGGGATTGGGGTAAAATAAAACAAGAAAAAAAAAGCATTAACATTCAACGTGAAATCCTTCAAACAGAAAAGGAAACTTTCACGCAAAATCTAAGAGTCGTTTACCAAAAAAAGTTAGCCGCTATTTATAAATATCAAAAACTAATTAAAAACGACCAACTTATTGTAAACCTTCAAGAAAACATTGTGAAAACAGCAAACTACAAACTGAAAAACGGAACCCTTACCACCTCTAGCTATTTAGTTGAGCTGAACAAGCAAATGAAAGCACTTCTTGATATGGGCGCTCATAAAATACAGTTTCTTTTTGCAAAATATCAATACATATCATCTATTGGGAATTTATAAAAAATTGAAAAAAAATTAACGATATGAAACATCCATGATTAATTTAAAACATACAAGGGAATGATTAATAAAGCTCCGAAGGAGCGTACAATAATAGCCACGGGTTAAACCTGTGGAATAATGGTTTTACATTCCACGGGTTAAACCTGTGGAATAATGGCTTTGCTATTCCACGGGTTAAACCTGTGGAATAAGAAAAATAAAGAACCGTTTTGGCGGGATTTTTGTTTTTTTTTATAAAAACCGTGGCAAAACAAAACACAGATAATCAATTAGTTACAAAATTATAAGCACATGAAAAAAAATATCTTTATCTTCCTTGTTTTGGGCTTTTTAATTACTTGTTTTTCCTGCACACAGCAGTCGCTTTCCGATGGATATGGTAATTTTGATGCCCACGCAGTAGTTATTGTTTCTTCACAAAATACTGGCTATTTATTAAACTTTAAAGTGGAAGAAGGCGATTATTTAAAGGCCGGCCAAATTATTGGGATAGTTGACACAACCTTGCTTCACCTGAAAAAAGAGGTGCTAATAAAACAAAAAGAAACAGTTGCTTCACAATTAAACAACATTAATGCGTCAACAGCGGTTAGAAAACAACAACTAAAAATAAATCGGGTTAATCAACAGCGCATTCGCAACCTCTTTAAAAGTAATGCAGCTACCCAAAAACAACTTGACGACATTGACGGACTAATTGAGTTAACAAAAGCAAAAATTCAAGCTACACTTTCCGAGAAAAATAATGTGTTTTCCAAAATGCAAAGTATTGATGCACAAGTAGCTCAGGTAAACCAAACTATTCAACAAGGTATCATCAAAAACCCTGTGGGGGGAACGGTTTTAGTAAAATATGCCGAAAAAGGAGAACTTGCTATTCCTGGCAAGCCTTTATATAAAATTGCCAATTTGAAAACTTTAGAATTGAATGCCTTTGTAAGTGGAAGTCAATTGAATAAGGTTAAAATCGGACAAAAAGTGAAAGTGCTTTACGATAAGAACAAAAAGGCAAACTTCGAGGTAAACGGAATCGTTTTATGGATATCGTCGCAAGCTGAATTTACTCCCAAAACCATACAAACCAAACAAGAAAGAGTAAATTTGGTTTACGCCGTTAAAATAAGGGTCCCCAATACCGACGGCTCAATAAAAATAGGGATGCCAGGTGAGTTTAGATTTATAAATAAAAATGATAAAAGCAAATAATCTCAAGGAGTTCTTCCTTTGTTTTAAAATTTAACTATTTTTATGCAGTTAATTATTAACGATTTATTATTAACTAAAAACAAATTTAAAATGAAATTTACAAGTTTAGCAATCGTATTGGTTGGAATTCTAATAATGCCATTTCCCAACCTTCACGCACAGGATGTAAAAGCCGATGACATTATTGGGGTTTGGCTTACCCAAGATAACGATTCATATGTAGAAATCTACAAAGAGGGCAATAAGTACTTCGGCAAAATCACTTGGCTTAAAACACCTATCGACAGCATAACGGGAAAACCCGAAGTTGACGATAAAAATGAAAATCCGAAATTACGAAATAGACCTGTTATGGGAATGAAATTGTTAACAAACTTTGTGTTTGATGGAGAGGATGAATGGGAAGACGGGCAAATTTACGACCCTAAAAAAGGAAGCACCTACAGTTGTTATATGGAATTTCCCGACAAAAAGAACAAAAACCGTCTGAAAATCAGAGGTTATATCGGTATAAGTTTGTTGGGACGAACGGTTTATTGGACGAGAGTTCTAAAGAACAACAACCCGTAAGCATCTTTCAGGTAAGCAGAAAACCGGTGGGGCCTGGTTAATTTGTTATTTTCAAATACATTATTTATTCATTTCCTTATACACAAAAAAAGGAAAAAAGGAATGTCTATGTCCGTATCCATTAACATAAAAAACATAGTAAAATCTTACGAAGAGGTTGAGGCACTAAAAGATATAAGTCTAAGCATAAAACCGAACGAGCTATTTGGTTTTATCGGACCCGATGGCGCAGGCAAAACAACTTTGTTTCGTATTCTTACCGGTTTGATTTTGGCCAATAGGGGAACCATTAATATAAATCAATGGGATGTGGTAAAAAATTACAAACAAATCAGAAAGATTACGGGCTATATGCCTGGACGATTTTCACTATACATGGATCTTACAGTGGAAGAGAACCTTCGGTTTTACGCAAGATTGTTTAACACCTCTATGGAAGAAAACTACGATCTGATTAAAGATGTTTATGAGCAGATAGCCCCTTTCAAAAATCGGCGAGCAGGTGTTTTGTCGGGGGGAATGAAACAAAAATTAGCTTTATCGTGTGCTTTAATTCACAAACCAAGGTTATTGATTTTGGATGAACCAACCACAGGCGTTGATGTTATTTCACGAAAAGAATTTTGGGAATTGCTTAAAAAAATGCAGAAACGGGAAATTACCATCTTGGTTTCAACACCTTATATGAACGAGGCAGCCTTATGCGACAGGGTAGCTCTAATGCAATCGGGAAAATTGCTTACGGTTGATACTCCTCAACAAATCGTAAACGATTTCGAAGGGCATATACTTGCTGTGAAAGCCGACCAAATGTATCCCCTTCTTAATGATCTGCTTACCATAAAAACAAACGGACAAGTTTATCGCTTTGGCGAAACACTTCATTTTGTTACCTCGGCCAATCCCACCAAAATGCAAGAAAAAATCACTTCTTTTCTTGAAGAAAAAAAATATCGAAATATTTCTGTAGAAAAAATAATACCGGTTATTGAAGATTGTTTTTTGGCGTTTATGAATAAAACAACTACCTCATGGACAAAAGAGAAAAAATAATAGAAGTTGAAAATCTTGTTAAGAGGTTTGGCGCTTTTGTAGCCAACAATAATTTAACTTTTGATATCTATAAAGGTGAAATTTTTGGTTTTCTAGGTGCTAACGGAGCAGGAAAAACCACTACTATAAAAATCCTTTGCGGATTATTAAAACCAACTTCAGGGAAAGTACGAGTGGCCGGTGTAGATATAAATAAACATCCCGAAGATGTAAAAAAACGAATTGGATATATGTGCCAGTTTTTTTCTATGTATAATGATATGACGGTAAAAGAAAATTTTAGGTTTTACGGTGGCATATATGGCCTCAACAAAAAGGATATTAGCGACCGAACCAACTTTTATCTTGACAAATTGAATATGAAAAGTATTGAAAACATGTTGTTGAAAAACATTCCACTCGGTTGGAAACAAAAACTCGCCTTTTCGGTGGCCAACTTGCATCATCCCGATATCATTTTTTTGGACGAACCCACAAGCGGCGTCGATCCGATTACCCGACGACAATTCTGGGAAATGATTTACGAAGCTTCAGACAACGGAACCACGGTTTTTGTAACCACTCACTATATGGACGAAGCAGAATACTGCGAACGGGTTTCTATTATGTCGGAAGGAAAAATAAAAGCTTTAGGACGCCCAAGAGATTTGAATATAAATGATGTGTTCCTGAAAATAGCGAGAAATGTGGAATGATGATTATAGAGTAGTTAAGCAATGTTTAAAAGAAGTAAATACCAATGATATTGCATTGGAACATAAATAATTGAAAATTTAATTGATAAAAAATGTGGGCATTTATTAAAAAAGAGTTTTACCATATTTTCCGTGATTACCGTACTATGATTATCTTGTTTGGGATGCCATTGGCGCAAGTGTTTCTGTTCGGCTTTGCCATAACCAACGACATAAACAATGCTCATATTGCCATACTCGACAACTCGAAAGATGTGGTTACAAGGGAGATTACCCGAAAATTATTGTCTTCCCATTATTTTATTCTCGATCGCTATCTGAAATCCAACAAAGAAATTAAACCCGCCTTCAGGAAAGGAGAAATTAAAGAGGTAGTAGTTTTTGAGAAAAATTTTGCAAGAAAAATTAAAACCGAAGGGAAAGCTCATATACAGCTAATTTTAGATGCTTCTAACCCCAACACCGCTAATCTTTTAAATTCTTATACCAAAGGAATTATAAACACTTATATGTCTCAAAAATTAAAACTGTATGGTAACCTGCCGCTTAGTATTGGCGTGCAAAGCAAGATGCTTTATAATAAAGAATTAAAGAGTGTTTATATGTTTGTTCCCGGTATTATTACTGTTATTCTTATGCTGGTTTCCGCCATGATGACGTCAATTTCTATTACCCGCGAAAAGGAATTGGGTACTATGGAAGCGCTACTTGTTTCGCCTGTTAAACCCAGTATTATCATTATCGGAAAAGTAGCTCCTTATGTGGTACTTTCTTTTATTAACCTGATAGTTATTTTATTAGTTTCCCGGTTTGTTTTTGGCATGCCGGTTCAGGGCAGTGTTGCACTACTGTTGGGCGAAAGTTTGCTTTTTTTGTTTATGGCCTTATCTTTGGGGATCTTAATTTCTACTATTAGCAAAACCCAGCAGCAAGCTATGATGCTTTCTATGTTTGCCCTAATGCTCCCCACAATTTTATTATCGGGTTTTATCTTCCCTACAGAAAATATGCCTGTGGTTTTACAATATCTGAGTAACATTATGCCTGCAAAATGGTTTATCATTATTATTAAAAATATTATGCTTAAAGGAGTTGGGTTTATTTATTTCTGGAAAGAAACTTTAATAATTTTCTTAATGACCCTGCTTTTTGTTAGCCTAAGCATAAAAAAGTTCAGCATTAGATTGAAATAACTTAAATATTAAGACGTTGAGAACTATCCGTTACATATTGCAAAAAGAATTTATCCAGATCTTCCGTGATAAATCGTTGTTGCCCATAATTATTTTAATCCCGATTATTGAATTGCTAATATTGTCTTATACAGCCACATTTGAGATAAAAAAGGTTCGTCTTATAGTTGTTGATCAAGATCACTCTACGGAATCGCGCCATTTAATTGATAGATTTTCGGGATCTTCTTTTTATCGTTATTTAGGTCAAAAAGCATCTTACGACAAAGCAAAAGAGGCTGTTGCCAAAGGGGATGCCGATCAGTTTATAGTTATTGAACCCCATTTTGAAAAAAAACTACTCAACGAAAAAAAAGGCGAAATACAAATAACTACAGATGCCATTAACGGCAGTGCCGCCGGCTTGATGGCTGCCTATGCCATTTCTATCATCAACAACTTTAACAAAGCCATTCTTATCAAAAAGTTACCCCTGCATTTCAGCGGTATGCCCATTCAAATCTCCTCCTCGTTCTGGTACAATCCCGAACTCAATTATATCACTTATATGGTTCCAGGAATTCTGGTATTGCTAATTACAATCATTGCCTTGTTTTTGTCATCAATGAATATTGTGAAAGAAAAGGAGTTGGGAACCATAGAACAACTCAATGTTACACCCATACGAAAATTTGAATTTATTGCCGGAAAACTAATCCCTTTTTGGATTATTGCAATGGTCGATTTGATAATTGGTTTGCTCGTTGCCCGATTTTGGTTTGGTATCATCATTTTTGGAAACCCGTTACTTCTTCTTTTTGTAGCATCAGTCTATCTTGTGTTGGTATTAGCCATAGGGTTGTTTATTTCGACCTTGACGAAAACTATGCAACAGTCTATGTTCATCTCATGGTTTGTTTTGGTTATTTTTATTTTAATGAGTGGTTTATTCACCCCGGTGGAAAGTATGCCCTTATGGGCACAGCAATTGAATATGGTCAATCCCCTTGCCTACTTCATTAAAATCAACCGGATGATTATGCTGAAAGGTGCTACATTTTACGACTTTCATAAAGATTTTTTTATTCTTACCGGCTATGCAGTTGCTATGCTGATTTTTTCCACTTTAAAATATAAAAAAACAAGTTAGTTCCCCCAATACCGCAACAATTTTTTTACTTAATATCACCAAAATATTTCATAAACTGCATTCTTTCGTAAACGGCAGGTTGAGAAGTACTTTCCTGACTAAGCCGACCACGAAACTGGTCGATATAATTAAAGCCTTTTTCTTCCATCCAATCGCTGACAAATTTGGTAATATCAAGAAGATAAGAGGGGCCGTGTTTATAAATAGCTGAAGCAATTTGAACAATATTGGTACCGGCAAGTAACTGTTTTACAACTGCTTCGCCATTGTGGACCCCTGTTGTGGCAGCAATACTCATTTTCACCCTTTTGGCCATAATGGCCACCCAACGTAAGGTGTTTGCCATGTCGGAACCATGACTAAAAATATCAGCGTGTGTAACTCTTATGTCCTTGATGCTTATATCAGGACTGGAAAAACGATTGAACATCACCACACCGTCGGCTCCATAGGTTTCAAGATTTTTAATTACCTTTCCGAGATTTGAAAAGTAGGGGCTAATTTTTACGGATACGGGAATTTCCACAAGGCTTTTTACTTTTTTCAGAACGCTGTAATATACTTGTTCGTTTTCGTCGCAGTTTCTATCAAGATCGAAAGGCATAACAAAAATATTGAGTTCGAGAGCATCGGCACCTGCTTCTTCTATTTGCTTTGCAAAGCCAGTCCATTCTAAGGATGTAACAGCGTTGATGCTTGCAATAACAGGAATGTTCACTTTGCTTTTTGCTTCGAGAATCAAGTTAAGATAAGTACTCAACTCTTTTTCTTTAATATGGATATCAATATAGTCCAATGTTTCGGAATAATCGGCATACATCATATTATCTTCCTGCATTTGTTTAAAATTATACTCGGCTTCGAGAATAATTTGTTCTTCGAAAATTGATTTGAGAACAACGGCGCCGGCACCGTTTTTTTCAAGTTCAACAATATCGTTCACCGAGTTGGTCAAACCCGAACTGGCAATTACGATCGGGTTGCGTAAGTCTAAACCAAGATATTTTGTGCTAAGGTCTGTCATGATATTTTAAATTTAGTGATTTCAAAAAAAAGTACAGTATTAAAAAGGATATTGGGAAAAGCTATCGCGTTTCCTTTTTTATTTATCAATTCGCTTTAACTTTCTCCTGCAAATATTTGTGCATACCGGCTGCTGCTACACGGCCGTCGCCCATTGCAAGAATTACGGTAGCACCTCCGCGGACAATATCACCACCTGCAAAAATATTAGGGATTGAACTTTGCATTGTATCTTTATCAACAACAATGGTTCCCCAGTTAGTCATTTTCAAGTCTTTGAGACTACTTGGAACAATAGGATTGGGAGAAACGCCAACGGCGACAACCACGAGATCTACAGCAATATCGAATTCGGAACCTTCGATGGGTATTGGCCTACGACGTCCGGAAGCATCGGGTTCTCCAAGTCGCATTTTCCGGATGCGCATTCTGTTTACCCGTCCGTTTTCGTCGGCAAAATATTCCACGGGATTATGCAAATTCATAAATTCAATTTCTTCGTCTTGTGCGTGGTGTACTTCTTCAACACGGGCAGGCATTTCTTCTATCGAACGACGATAAATAATCATAGACCGTTCGGCACCAAGACGTTTGGCTGTGCGAACAGAATCCATTGCCGTGTTGCCACCACCGATAACCGCCACATTTTTACCAAAAAGTACAGGCGTATCATAATCGTCGTAAGCCGCTTTCATCAAATTTATACGGGTTAGATATTCGTTAGAAGAAAAAATACCGTTGAAGTTTTCGCCGGGAATATTCATAAAACGTGGTAACCCGGCACCGCTACCGACAAAGAATGCCTTAAAACCCTGTTCTTTAAGATCGTCGAAAGAGGCGGTTTTGCCGACAATAAAATTGGTATGAAATTTCACGCCCATTTTGCGCATGCTTTCAATCTCAATATCCACAATGTCGTTAGGCAACCTAAATTCAGGGATGCCATATTTCAACACGCCACCGATTTCGTGAAGAGCTTCGAAAACCGTTACATCGTAACCCAATTTCGCCAAATCGCCGGCAGCAGCAAGACCTGAAGGTCCCGACCCAACCACGGCAACTTTTATACCGTTAGATTCGGCAACATTAGGAATCGACATTTTTCCGCTATTACGTTCGTAATCTGCCGAAAAACGTTCGAGATTACCGATTGCAATAGGCGGTTTGTGAAGTTTTTGTGTATAAAAACAGCTTAGTTCGCATTGTTTTTCCTGTGGACAAACACGACCGCAAACAGCCGGTAGTGCATTGGTTTCTTTAATTACGGTGGCAGCACCAAGAAAATCACGAATTTCAATTTTTTTTATAAATTCAGGAATGTTAATCCCCACAGGGCAACCGATAGTACAAGTTGGCGCAGGGCAATCAAGGCAACGATGCGACTCAGCTATCGCCATTTCTTCACTGATACCCGAGTTTACTTCTATACTGTTTTTATTTCTAATGTGGGGATCTTGCTCTGGCATTTTTACACGTTCATAGCTGGTGCGCTCTTTTGTCTTCATCGACTTTCTGAGTTCGATACGCCATGAATCCGACCTTCCTTCTTTAATGTATTCTGCGATATTTTCCATTATGCAACTGTTTCAACGGTTCTTAAATATTTTTCGTATGCTTCGTGCTCTTGCATTTTATATGCACCCATACGCATCATCATCTGGCTCCAGTCAACTTGAAAAGCATCAAATTCGGGGCCGTCAACACATACAAATTTCGTTTTTCCACCCACAGAAACACGGCAAGCACCACACATCCCCGTACCATCAACCATAATAGTATTTAAACTTACCACTGTTGGAATGTTGTATTTTTTAGTTGTGAGACTTCCGAATTTCATCATAATTGCAGGACCAATCAAAACGGCCATATTTACTTTTTCGCGTTGAATAACTTCTTCCATACCCGCAGTTACAAGACCTTTTTTACCATATGAACCATCGTCGGTCATAACGATTAGTTCGTCAGAATAATTCCGCATTTCATCTTCGAGAATAATCAATTCTTTGGTGCGACCTGCAAGTACCGTAATAACTTTGTTTCCCGCTTTTTTCAAAGCTTTTACAATAGGCATCAAGGGTGCAACACCTACTCCGCCACCGGCACAAAGTACTGTACCCTTTTTTTCGATGTGAGTAGCATGCCCAAGTGGCCCAACAATGTCAAGGATTTCTTCGCCCTCATTCATGGCAAGCAATTTTGCTGAAGTAACACCCACTTTTTGTACTACAACTGTAATGGTGCCTTTTTCTTTGTCACCATCAGCAATGGTCAATGGAATTCGTTCTCCTTTTTCATCTATCCTAATAATAACAAAGTGCCCTGCTTTACGAATTATTGCAATATCAGGAGATTCGATAACAATCTTTGCAACATTTTCTGAGAAAAATTCCTTTTCAACTATTTTGTTCATTGTATCGTTTTGGTTTATTAATGTTCTAATAAAAAGTCGCAAATTTAACCATTATACAAGTATGCCGTTAGAAAAAAAAAGCATGCATAGCATTCTTACAGTAAACCAATGTATTAAATATTAAATTTAAATTCAATCTACTCCAATCCCTTCAATCCCTTCAATCTACTCCAATCCCTTCAATCCTTTCAATCCCTTCAATCCCTTCAATCCTCTCAATCCTTTCAATCCCTTCAATCCCTTCAATCCCTTCAATCCCTTCAATCCCTTCAATCCCTTCAATCCCTTCAATCCCTTCAATCCCATCAATCCCTTCAATCCCTTCAATCCCTTCAATCCCTTCAATCCCTTCAATCTACTTCAATCCTTTCAATCCTCTCAATCCCATCAATCCCTTCAATCCCATCAATCCCCCTTCAATCCCTTCAATCCTCTCAATCCCATCAATCCCATCAATCCCTTCAATCCCTTCAATCCCTTCAATCCTTTCAATCCCTTCAATCCCTTCAATCCCATCAATCCCATCAATCCCTTCAATCCCTTCAATCCCTCCAATCCTTTCAATCCTCTCAATCCTTTCAATCCCTTCAATCCTTTCAATCCCATCAATCCCTTCAATCCCCCTTCAATCCTCTCAATCCTTTCAATCCCTTCAATCCTCTCAATCCTCTCAATCCCTTCAATCCCTTCAATCCCTTCAATCCTTTCAATCCTTTCAATCCTTTCAATCCTTTCAATCCCTTCAATCCCTTCAATCCCATCAATCCCATCAATCCCATCAATCCCATCAATCCCATCAATCCCATCAATCCCTTCAATCCCTTCAATCCTTTCAATCCTCTCAATCCCATCAATCCCATCAATCCCATCAATCCCATCAATCCCATCAATCCCATCAATCCCTTCAATCCTTTCAATCCCTTCAATCCTTTCAATCCTTTCAATCCCTTCAATCCTCTCAATCCTCTCAATCCCTTCAATCCCTTCAATCCCTTCAATCCTTTCAATCCTCTCAATCCCTTCAATCCCTTCAATCCCCCTTCAATCCCTTCAATCCCTTCAATCCCATCAATCCCTTCAATCCCTTCAATCCCATCAATCCCTTCAATCCTTTCAATCCCTTCAATCCCATCAATCCCATCAATCCCATCAATCCCTTCAATCCTTTCAATCCTTTCAATCCTTTCAATCCCTTCAATCTCTTCAATCCTCTCAATCCTCTCAATCCCTTCAATCCCTTCAATCCTCTCAATCCTCTCAATCCCTTCAATCCCTTCAATCCCTTCAATCCTTTCAATCCTCTCAATCCCTTCAATCCCATCAATCCTTTCAATCCCTTCAATCCCTTCAATCCCTTCAATCCCCCTTCAATCCTCTCAATCCTCTCAATCCTTTCAATCCTTTCAATCCCATCAATCCCTTCAATCCTTTCAATCCTTTCAATCCTTTCAATCCCATCAATCCCTTCAATCCCTTCAATCCCTTCAATCCCTTCAATCCCTTCAATCCTTTCAATCCCTTCAATCC
>QIKE01000125.1 GCA_003232915.1 Bacteroidota bacterium
ATTAAAATTAAAGACAACAGCATTGCAATAGAAATGAAAAAGAAAAGGGAATTGCCACTTCTTTTGGAAACTATGGCCCGTTACAAAGAGTTCAAATATAAATGGATAGATAACATGCCACTCAATTTTATCGATGCTGCCTCATCTTGAAAATTTAGGGGTAGGTTAAATACATGAAAATCTGTGATTAGTCATTATTTAAAAACGGTAGAAATAAGTAAAATTTCAATACGAAAAACACAAATGGGGCACTGCCGAATTGGATTTGAATTTTCATCTATCTGATATTCTTTATAATATGGTTATTTAGAATGTTTATGAATTTCTACGTAAAAAATTTATAACCCAGTATTACAACGATTTACAAAATTAACTTTTTCTTGAATTTTTGGCTTTTGGGATTAGATTTGCAAGTTGGGTTAAGTAAATAGATTAGGTAGGCCACTATTTTCAACGGTTTAAGCGTTTGAATTAAAATGCTCTATTCTTTCTTGTTTTCAGTTTTAGGAGTTATAATGCAAGGCCAAATCCACGCTTTATTACTATATGGCTCTACGTAACCGTTACGAACAAGTACGGGATTGGGATCTTTATTTTTATTGGCATTTAATCAAGCAAATTACTTTGCTTCTCGCGCAAAATCGAAGAACATAGCCCGTGTAGAGAAAACACATATATTCTCTCAACTAATAGGTTTACATTCCGAAAACGTTGTTACAAACAGAGCTAGGCAACTGAAACCTATGCACAATATAAAATGATTGATTGATAGTTGCATTCCATGTTTCCCAGTTTCCTTCGTAATAAATGGCAAATACATATTCGGTACCAATTTGCAAACCACATACCCGAGAATAACCGTTAAACATATCGGCCCAATTCCAGCAAAAATCATTTACACGACGATACCAAATACCAAACGAAGGCCTGATAACAATATTTGAATTACTTGAGCAATAGGCCGATACATCAATTGTTGTTGTGCTAATATATCTACCTTCCGGTACGAGAGGAATGCTATGAATACTGTTGGCACAAAGATCGTCAATGAGCAACGGATTAGCTTGGGGTGCAACGACGGCATTGTTACAACTACTGCTATGCCAATCGATAAAAACCGGTATCCCAGAAGGTGCATACATCAAATTTACCGTATCCCCGTAATAAGCATTTACCCCAATCCACGTTAGATAACTACTGTCGACTTGTTTTTTAATGATACCTGTTAAATAGCTTCCGTTGCAAGTGTTTAGAGTGTCGAAATGGAAAACTAATTGTCCGCCGTTATTGCAGGATGCTAACCAAAACCAGTCGAAATTGAAATAAGAAAGGTGCGTAATCTCGGCTGATACCGAAAATCCGTTTGTCTTTGCAAAAGTTCTGGAAGTTCCGTTTGAAATTATCGTGTCAACACCTTCGTAACTCCATGTACCACTATCGGGTTCATAACTATATAGCGGGAGTAAATCGCCATTGGCAATAGTACTTTGTGTTTCGGGATTATATGTATTGGCATTTACAAGCATTTCGATACGAGGTTTTTTATTGATAAAAGTTTTTGCTTTTCTCCCGTTCGCACCATAAACTTCTATGGTAGTAAAACCTGCTGAGAAAAATGTCCCGTCTTGTATTACACCGTTGTTATCAATACTAACAAAAAGCCCTCCCGGAAATGCTGCAAGGGCTTCATTGCTACGATTGCTGAAATAAATAATGGAAACGGTCAGTGGACTTTGCAAAGCATTTCCACCAGCATCAAGAATAATCGTGCCGCTAGGTATAGTAAATTTAACATTCGTTGCTGGCGTCGTAATGTTTACATCCCCCTGCAAAGTATCGTCAACAATGTTTCCCATGCCTGTTTTCCACACTTTTTCAACTCCATCAGGCAGGTTTCCAAGATCAATCATTGCTATTTGTATTTGATAGTTGCCTTCTTTTGTAATTAATAAACTTTTTCCGGTAGTTATATAACCATCTGTTTTGGCAATAAGCGAAACCCTAATCGGATTGTCAACTGAAGGTACAAAAGGTGCATTCGGATTTAAAGCCAACGACATAAAACCGTTAACGGATTTATAAAATTCATTTTTAACACCCGTAATATCCACCACGGCATCTTTATCGGCGCCGCCAACAGTAATTTTTACACTTTTACCACCTTGCTTACCAATAAGTTCGTGCGTTTTTGCATCTACAAAATTCACTGTTATTGTTGTTTTCATTAAATCGTAATTGATAATAAGCTTTGCCCCTTCGGCAAGATTTTTCTTTTTACAGCCCGAAAGTTCAACAAAAAAAATCGTTGCAACAAGAATATACAAACCGATAAAAATAAAATGCACTAAATTTTTCATAGTAGTAATGTTTAGTGTTTAAAGATTGTAAATGAAATTTGCAGACTTAACATAGGGTAAAATTTATAACTGTTTACATTATTTTGCAAAATTTGTAATTGTTCTTTGCTCGCTGTGGGCGAAACCATACCTGTGGCCTTCAACTCAACTTTTGGCGAACCCATATATGCTATACCGATATCAAAACTTACAGAAACCATATGTTTGTGTGAAACCACTTTGCCGATACCCAATCCTAGGTAAGGATTGAAAGGTTGCGCAGTGAGTTTGTATTGCACATTGCCTAAAGTTTCGGGTGTTATGGTAACGTTGCCAAAACTATAATTAAAAACGGGCAAGTTTTTAAAAGTTGTTGTTGCCATATTGTACAAAACCCCGGCAGTTAGGTGCAGCCATCGCACAAATTGCCAGTCAACTAATAATGAAACAGAACCAAGTGTTATAACGCTTTGTTGTTTTACATTCCATGTTTTTTCTATACGATCGCTCAAATCAAAATTGAAATAAGTAAGGCCAAGCCGGACATTGAACTTTTTCGCAAAACCGAGACCTATTTCTACACCAGGCCCAAAAGTGGAAACTTTTACGCCAATAGATAAGTCGGGAAAACCTTTGCTTTTATGCATCATAGCCAAACTGTCCTGAGCTTTACTAACAGATATACAGAAAATTAATAATAACAAGGTCAACACTAGGGTTTTTCTCATATGAAAAATTTTTACGACAAAAATATAACATAATGAAACAAAAGCAAATAATATCAAACGTTTTCGTAAAATAAATAGTACTAAATGTTTATATTGTGAGCAACTCATATGTTATCATTTTATAAAAAGAAATTGACATTAAAACTTAGTCTATTCAAGGCTTATTTTCCTAAAATTTCAAGAGCTTCATGCATAATTTTATTTATTCTCTTGCTATCAATTTGCATTTCAACGAGCAACTGACGATTGTTGTTCATATCGCGGCATAATACAATTCCTTTGTCGAGTAGATATTCTTTTTCTGCTTTTTTCAAGCTGCTCAAACTCGTTATAGGGTGCAAACCTGTGCGGTCTATTCTATCCTTCAATCCGTTGCTTTGCGGGTAATCCCACGAAACAAGAAACAAACCCGAACAACGCGCATATTCGACGGCATCGTCCGAAAAGCGGGTATTGGTTACAACGAGTCCTTTGTATTGCTTTTCCCGATTTTCCTTTTCCCAACTCGCTTTTACATCAAGAAAACGCGAATGGATATAAAGAACCACTTTCACATCGCTTTTACGGGTGCTGTCGCTATGATATTTGCATTCGATCATTATCTGCTCGTTGCCGCGTGTAGCCACCACATCCACTTCGTGCATCACACATTTTCCCTTAATATTTTGATTCACTCGACTTATGTAACCTTCGGCCTCCATTAATTTTCCAACAAATTTTTCGAAAGGATAACCCGAAGGTCCCAACTCCATCATCGCTTTCTTTAAGCGGTAGTGTCCGGCGGCGTATTCCGACTGTTTTCGTAACACACGATACGCGAGCTGATAAATTTTTCGTGTGGACATGCCGTCAACAAGTAGTTTTCGAACCTTATCAACAGCTCTCTCAACATCTTTTGTTTGTGCTCCCGAACGATAAAGAGCTACGCGTAATTTTTTTTCATCAAAAGGAACTTGTTCGCCGTTATTTTTTCTTATTAAGAATTTGTTTTGCATAAATTTGTAAAAAATCATTCTTGTCTCATAAACTCTACTAATTTAGCATAATCAGCCTGATGTAACTGCTGATGCATACCCGAAACATTATTTTTACTCATTTGTTTGATAATCTGTTCATTTTTTGTGGTGTTTATATCTGCTTCCTGCAAGGTTATAGGAGAACCGATTTTTTGGAAGAAATTTTTAAGCGCCGAAATGGTTTTATCAATATCGTCATACCCGAACAATAATTTTCCCAAACAAGAAATCCTTTTGGGAATACGATTTTTTTGCAATTTCAGCCAAGCGGGATAAACAATACTTAGAGCAGCGCCGTGGGGTGTGTCGAAAAGTAACGAAAGTTCGTGTCCGATAGCGTGGACTCCCCAATCGCCGCTTTTTTTACCGTACGTAGTAACACCGTTAAGAGCCAATGTAGCATCAAGCATAAGGGCAGCACGCAAATTATAATTTTCTAGATCGTTCATAAGAACAGGGCCATGTTCCATAGCATCAACGATAATGCCTGAGGTAATCCGGTCTATAACAGACGGTTCGCCTTTTCCAAAAAAAGCTTCAAGTGCGTGAGCAATGAGGTCAACAACACCATAAGCAGTGTACGATGCCGGTACGGTGGTTGTAAACTGCGGATCAAGAAACGATTCTTTGGGAAAAAGTAGCGGATTTACAAAGCCCAATTTTTGTCCGGTAGTATGGTTCTGCAAAACAGCGGCTGCATTCATTTCGGAACCCGTTGCCGACAGTGTAAGAACGGTTATCAGCGGGAGACTCTTTTGCGGTACACTTTGCCCTGTCATAATTTGCCAGGGTTCTGCTTTGTTAGCTATACTGAGACCAATAATTTTGGCCGAGTCAATAACGCTTCCGCCTCCTAGTGCTACTACAACGTCAATGTTGTGTTTGCTCCCTAAAGCAACAGCTTTCCTTACATCGTCAACAATAGGGTTGGGTTTTATCCCCCGATATTCTATTAGTTCAAGTCCGCTTTGTGTCAAACTATCCACAACTTTTTTATAATAGCCATATTTTTTTACCGATACTTTGCCATAAATCAAAAACACTTTGCTACCATAAAGTTTTACCGTTTCGCCTAACTTTTCGGTAATATTCTTCCCAAAACGAAGTTTTACAGGATTATATGCTGTGAAATTTTCTACATTCATCTTTTTCGGTTTTTAATTTTCACACCAAAAATAAACAAAATTTATAACCGTTAAAGTTTGTTTACTTGGTTGACAAAATAATAATATTGTTATTTGCTAAAAATAATAAAATGTGTTTTATTATGGCGGCCGGGCGGGCTTTCCGTTATAGTCCTCGTCCCAAAGTTGTTTCGGCTATTGCGCTTGCAGGGGCTTCCTATCGTCAGCCCTGCCGCTGCAAGCCTCAAGCAACTTTGGTACTGCGGGCTGCCACTCCAATCCCTGCCGCATGCAATCTTGCACTTCATAACTTGCCCGTTTATCTTAACTTAAAATACCACCAGTTAACATTAATTCCACATCCTATCCAAATTACCCTCGCCTTTTTCAATACCACTTTGACAAATTATCATAAATTGCGTTATATTACAACTTTCCATACATCTTTTTTTGTGCTTTGCTATTGCCAGTTTGTCTCTATCTTTATTCCAGAAAAAAAATGCAGATATGTACAATCCTCCTGATTACTATCTTGTTGACGATTTGTTGACCGATGAACACAAACTCATTCGCTCGGCTGTAAGACAATGGGTTAAGCGTTCGGTATTGCCCATAGTTGAAGATTATTCGCAAAAGCACAAACCTTTGCCGGAGATTTTAATGCGTGAGATGGGCACACTCGGTGCTCTCGGTTCTTTCATTCCACAGTAATACGGGGGTGCTGAACTTGACTATATTTCCTGTGGTTTGATTATGTGTTAGTTAGAAATGGGCGATTCGGCTTTACGTACGAGTGCTTCGGTACAGTCATCGTTGGCAATGTATCCTGTTTATAAGTTTAGCAATTAGAGATAACGCAAAAATTATTTGCCCAAACTTGCTTCGGGTGAATGGATTGGCGCTTTTGGGCTTGCCAAACCCAACCACGGTTCAGACCATGGAAGTATGTTGACACATTTCAACAATAAAGGCGACTATTATCAGCCTAACGGCACAAAAATGTAGATTACCAACGCATCATTATGCGATGTGGCGATCGTTTGGGCTAAGGAAGAAACAGGAAAAATACATGTTTTGATAGTGGAAAGAAATATGGAAGGTTTTAGCACTCCCGAAACTTATAACAAATGGTCGTTACGAACTTCAGCAACCGGTGAACTGCTGTTCGACAATGTTAAAATTCCCAAAGAAAATATTTTACCCGGTATCGAAGGCTAAAAGGACCCTTGAGATGTCTCAACTCGGAACGTTAAGGTATTGCTTGGGGCGCAATAGCTGCCGATTGTGTTCTCCGGCATTTCTTTTCCATCAATCTTTTTTCAAAGTAAACGAAAAACTTGTTCCTTCTCCTTTTTTACTTCTTACGGTTATAGTCTGCCGGTGAGCTTCGATTATATGTTTTACTATGGCAAGTCCAAGCCCCGTGCCTCCTTTGTCGCGCGAACGGCCTTTATCGGTACGATAAAATCGTTCGAACACACGTGGTAAATTTTTCTCCGAAATACCTTGCCCATTGTCCGATATTTCTATGAGGTATTTTTCACCGAAATCGTGGATACTTATTGCAATACGATTATCATTTTTATTTCCGTATTTTATTGCATTATCTATCAGGTTTATCAGTATCTGGCGCACTCTTTTTTTATCGGCAATAACTCTAAAAAGCTTTGTTGTAGGCGGATTCAAATCAATACGTGAATTGTTTTTTCTGGCTTTCAACTCCATGTAGTCAATTGTTTCGGTGCAAAGCGAATATAAATCAAATGGAGTTTCTATCAATTTCAAAGCACCTGATTCAAGTTTTGAAATTTCTTCCAAATCTTCGACAATTGCAATCAATCTATTGATACTTTTTTCGGTCTTCATCAAAAACGACTTATTAATATTAGGGTCTTCAAGACCGCCATCAAGTAATGTAAGAATATAACCTTGAATATTAAAAATTGGCGTTTTCAATTCGTGTGAAACGTTGCCAAGAAATTCGCGCCGGTAAGCTGCCATTTTCTTCAATTCTTCAATTTGTCTTTTTTGTTTTTCACTCCATTCGTACACTACTCTGTTAACTTTTTCCAGCGATTCGGACTTTTTGCTTCTGCTTTGTTCTTTCTCGTTGAATTCGCCTATCGTTTTGTATATCAGCTTTATTTTTTCGTAAATAAATTTAGTTAGCGAAAATTTTATTATCAAATAACTGAACACAAAAATCACTGGCAGCGACACCAGTAATGGTATTACCCGAAACTGAAAATAAAACAGCACCAGAGTTACATACACTAAAGAAAACAATAAAGTTACGGCCAAGGCTGCTAAAAGAGCAATATTTTTGGGCTTGGAAATAGGCATAAAACTTATGCTTCGAATTTATAGCCTACACCTTTTACGGTACGGATATTTTCAAGTCCTACTTTTTCACGTATTTTCCTAATATGCACATCAATAGTACGTTCCCCCACTACCACGTCGCTATCCCAAACTCGTTTGAAAATTTCTTCGCGTGTAAAAACTTTATTGGGTGAGGAAGCTAGCAAATAAAATAGTTCAAACACTTTTTTCGGTAGTAAAATTTCTTTATCATCTTTTGTTACTACATATTTTACAGGATCGATAACGATATTGTTAACTTCAACACGACTGGTATTTTTTTCGAGGTTTTTGGCACGCCGTAGCAAAGCTACAATTCGTTTTATTAAAACTTTGGGTTTAACGGGTTTTGCCACAAAGTCGTCAGCACCTGCATCAAAGCCTTTAATTTGCGATAAATCGTCGGAGCGTGCAGTAAGTAAAATCACCATTGTATTGTCAAGTTTTTTTATTTTTCGCATCTCTTTAAGAGCAGTAATTCCGTCCATTTCAGGCATCATCACGTCAAGGATAATCAGATTGGGCACTTCGTGGCGGGCTTTTTTCACCGCCTCATATCCATTATAAGCGCCACTAACAATAAAGCCCTCTTTTGCTAGATTGTACGATAAAAACTCAACAATATCTTCCTCATCGTCAACAAGCAAGATTTTATAGTCGCTATACTCCATTTTTTTTCGCTAAATTTACGATACAAATGTAAGTCTTTTCTATCTATATGTAAGTGTTGTCTATTAAATTTAGATTAATTTTTCGGTTTGTTTTGAAATTATACAAATATTGATAGTTACTTTCGTTGTTCGTCGTTTCCTTTCAAAATAACAACAAACTCTTTCAAGTTAATAAGTTTCAATACAAAGGCAGTTGTAAGACCAAAAACAACCATTATTGTGGCATTAACATACCAACTTTCGGTGGAATATGCTCGTATCACAAATCCCGAAACCACCATAAGTGTAATGGCTGAAAAAAATCGTAC
This sequence comes from Bacteroidota bacterium, assembly GCA_003232915.1. Lineage (GTDB taxonomy): Bacteria > Bacteroidota > Bacteroidia > Bacteroidales > F082 > Sulfidibacterium. The sequence continues at coordinate 8,545 of QIKE01000125.1, forward strand.
GACAAAAGCCCGTGAAAAATCAAGTCGGAAATAATGAAAAGCAAGTATAAACTGCAGTAGAGCCGTTAACAATTGAGCCGTGAGGCTAGCATAAGCCGAGCCGATAGCATAGAAATGAGGTATAAGTAAAAAATTCATTCCGAGGTTGACGATAAGTCCCGAAAAAGCTATCAAATTCAATGCTTTTAGATTGTAGTTGGCAGTAAGCAAGGTGCCGAAAATATAATTGGATGAAATTGCCACAAAACTGAACATCAATAGGTTGAAGATGTGTTGCGCCTGATCAATCCTGTTAATGTAGTGTTGCAGACTCTCGCCTGTGTTTTGCGAATACATTAGAAGCATTATATCTTTACCGAAAAATGCTGAAACAATAGCTACAAGCAGTGAACAGGTTATGATAATAGAAAAAGAAATTCTAACCATTCTAATTACCGATTGACCTTCATTTATCATTTTAGAAAACAAGGGTAAAAGCAACACGGCAAACAGGTATGAAAAATTTTGTCCAGCATCAAGCAAACGGTAAGCCTGTGCATAAACACCCGATTGCTCGGCACCAAGGGGATCGGGCAACAGACGTTCAAGCAATACCGAATCAATACGGTTATAAAAACTCATTATTAGTATGAGTAGAGCAAAAGGGAGACTTTTTTTTATTATAAGATAAAAAAAATGATAGTTCCAATTAAGGCGAAGCCGACCCGATTTATTTAAAACTGCTATTAGGGCAATCAAAACCGTGAAACAATAAGCCAATGTTTGTGCATATACAAACCATTCTATTTTAAATTTTTGGCCAAATAAACCCGTCCAGAGCATAATACCGACAAAACAAATCATCAGAATTTTATCAAGCACCGACAGAAAGCTATCGGTTTTGAACAGAAGTAAACCCGAAATATTGGAACGTAGATAAAGGATAAAAGAAAGAAGAAACTGATTGAAACCAACCCACCCAAGCAAATACAGTTGCCTTCCGCGATAACCGATAAGCATTCCAACTAGAAATACCAGTACGGCATAAAACACTCCGAGTAGCAATTTTAAACTCGCTATTCCCGCCAAATGCTTATTTAACAGTTGGTTATTCTGTGCAATATTTCTGTTATTGAAATTGGTGATGCCCAAATCAAGAAAAATAAAAAACAGAAAGGAAAAATTGAAAATTGAAAAGTAAAGGCCATATTCATTTGTTCCTACCACATTCTGCACCTGCCTATCAATACCAAGAATCCAAAAAGGTTTTACCAATAAGTTTAAAAAAAGCAATAATGCCAGATTTTTCAGAAATTTTTTGTGCATCAAGCAAAAGTATAAAAAGCAGGAAATTATTATAGCGCTAACAACAATGTTTTTTTTCAGCAATTGCAAAAATTTAATACCTTGTGCCTTTCAAAAGCAAACAGATGATTTTCTTTACAAAAAAAAATTTTTGGCATAAAATTTATCGTCATTTCATTGATTACGAAATGCGACAATTGCGAAGTTCCGAACATGCGTTTATGGTACTCATTGCGATTGTTATTGGAATTCTCGGAGGATTTGGTGCTATCTTTTTTCGTTTTGCCATCCGGTTTTTTCAGGCTTTAGCTTTCGGTTCATGGCATTACAATCTCGACTATATCATAGGGCTTCCTTGGTATATTAAATTGCTGGCGCCGGCGGCCGGTGGTTTGATAGTTGGCCCGATAGTTTTTTATTTTGCACGCGAAGCCAAGGGGCACGGTGTTCCCGAGGTTATGGAATCAATTATATTGCATGGTGGAGCTATGCGTCCGCGAGTGGTAATTGCTAAAATAACGGCATCCGCTGTAAGTATCGGATCGGGAGGATCGGTAGGACGTGAAGGGCCTATCGTGCAAATAGGTTCCGCCATAGGCTCGGTTTTAGGTCAGTTTTTGAAAGTTAACGGTTCGCAATTGCGTACTTTTGTAGCTTGTGGCACCGCAGCAGGCATCGCAGCCACTTTTAACGCTCCTATTGCAGGGGCACTTTTTGCGATGGAAATAATACTCAGCGATTTTGCTTTTTCACAATTTAGTCCTATTGTTATTTCATCGGTGGCGGCAACGGTTATATCGCGCCACTTTCTTGGCGATTTCCCTGCTTTCGTAATCCCTCACTACGAACTTGTTAGCGTGTGGGAAATGATTCCTTATGCCATACTTGGAGTGTTGGCAGCTTTTACCGCACTTTTGTTTATCAATATGCTTTACAAAACCGAAGATTTTTTTGACGCTTTAAGTATTCCAGGATGGATAAAACCTGTTGTGGGTGGCTTGATTATTGGAACTGCCGGTATTTTTTTTCCTCATATTTTCGGAGTTGGCTACGGCACTATCGACCTTGCCTTGGAAAGTAAGTTGACATGGTATTTTTTATTGTTACTTATTGTGTTAAAACTTTTTGCCACTTCAATAACCATTGGTTCGGGTGGTTCGGGTGGCGTTTTTGCCCCGTCGCTTTTCCTCGGTGCCAGTCTTGGCGGTTTGGTAGGTACTGTTGTTCATTTGCTTTTTCCTGCCTATTCGGCTACGGCAGGGGCCTATGCTCTTGTGGGAATGGGTGCGGTAGCTGCCGGTGCTATGCACGCCCCTATCACAGCTATCATTATTATTTTTGAATTAACCAATGATTATCGTATTATTCTTCCTCTTATGGTGGCTTGTATCATTAGTGTGTTGATTACTTCTCGATTTAAAAAAGACTCAATTTATACATTGAAACTTTCACGGCGCGGGCTTGATATTTTCAAACAAAAAGAAGCCAACATATTGAAAACGGTAAAAGTAGCCGACGTTATGAAAAAAAAAGTAACTAAAATTAAAGACAATACGCCTTTTAGCAAATTGAAACATATTGTACTAAACAACCATACCGATTATTTATATGTTGCCGATGAAACCGGCCACGTAAAAGGACTTATTTATGCCCGTAATATCGAACGCTTGATATATGGCTTTGAAAAGCCGGAAGAAAATGCTACCGCTAAAGATTTTTATGCTCCTATCACCTTTTATTTTACTCCAGATGATACACTTGATATTGTTTTAAAAGCCTTTGAAAGCTCTTCCCTAAACGAGTTTCCTGTGGTAGCAGATAAATACCGGCTAAAACTTATTGGTGCTGTTACCAAAGACAATGTTATTGCCGCTTACAACAAAGAAATGGTGCGACGTGATATGGTCGATACCGTTTCGGGCTATATTAGCTCGGCAGGTAGGCTTCGTAGAATAAAAATGGATAACGGACAGGAGATGACCGAAATTGAAGTGCCCGGTTCTTTTATCGGAAAAACTCTTCCCGAACTTGATTTGCGTAATAGAAACGGTGTGGAGGTAATATTGATTAAGCAAAACTACGATACTAAAACCAAAGAAAGACATCAGGTTATTACTCCTCGCCCCAATTATCATTTTCGATTTGGCGATTCCATTTTACTAATAGGTTTAACTGAAAATATTGAAAAAGTCAAAGCTGTTAGATGATTTTTGTATCGTGAAATTTCATTGATTAGGTGATAAGAGCATCTTAGTCTTAAGCGGGCGTGATATTCATGGATAAAGTAAAATGGATTCATAAGATGCTAACGCAATCTAATGAAATTTAAAAATTCCGGTAAATGGTTTTCCCAATTTCACTTAACGATTTTCAGCTTGTTAAAAAGCATTCGCTGATTGGCCGAAAAATAATTTACGCCTTTGTATTTGAAAGAATGACAGGCAGTTTTTGAAATGTATTGATCAAGAAGCCGGAAATGTCTCTGTGTGCAATATTTTTTTGTGGTACGGGAGTTTCAAAATAATATCGGCAACACTCATTGTATTAATCTTTAACATTTTCATTTTTGCAATATTCGTAGCGGTTACAATTTACTGTTTCGAAACGTATTTCTTGCTTCCCTATAGAACAAATTCCGACAACGAAAAATAATGGTCATTGCCCCTCAACTTGAAGTGGCCTATGAGGCTTAGGATTATTTCATCATGTTTATTAAAACACAGTACGTTGCTGTCCAGCATATTATCAAATATTCGATCAAAAACGTATGATTGTCAACGGTGAGCATATGGCTACAAAACAGTTGACGTATTTTATCAGTTTTACCTACTTTTCACTGGTATGAATCATCGGCCTGTGGTTTTCAACAGCCCTGTAAGCATATTTTTTAGCTTAAAGACGAGGCTATTTTCAATAAACCTTTCGGCTGGGATTTTGGAATTATGATTTCGCTGATGATTTTTATGATGGGCTATATGATTTGGGATCGCCGAACGGCCTTAAACCCCATCAGAGAAAAAGTGGAACAAAACATTCGTACGCAGGAAGATTTAAAAAATGTTTTGATTGAATATTCGAGAAAAGACCCGAAATTGGTAGATATTTTGCGTTCGTTCGGGATTTTTTGATGTTGAATTTTCTTTTGTGAAAAAATATTTCGGAAACATATCAATTTCACGAATTTTTATTTTTCGCTTGCGGAAAACTATTCGTTTAATTCTTATAATTCAATGACTCCTCTTTACTTAAATGTGAGTAAATATTCAGCCGGTTCGTAATGCTAAATATCAACATGATACGATAAAATGGATTTAATGAATATTCAAATATTTTTCATAATAAAAATTTTATTTCATTGATATCCTATAGGTAACATTTTGTTGTAATTTGGTTAAAAAATATTAATGCTGTAATATTCAATGTGTTAACTATGTCATTTCGGCTGAATAGTTACAAATGTGAAATATTATTTTACTAATAAATTCCATAAACCATTGATTTTATTTTAAAAGGTTCTTTATAAAACTGCATAGTACCCACGCACTTTTATAAAGAATCAATTCGTTAATACTTACGAAGCAATTGATTTCTAAAAATATTATGATTTTAACTTTGGCAATCACATAACTGCAAACTAAAAACAGTATGTAAAAAGAACCTGAAGAATTTTCAATTCTAAAAATAAAGGTATTGCTTTGTGGATTTAAGGCTAAACTTTCCGAAAGATACCCTAAGCCGTTTCTGTTTCCTCTGGAATAATGCTCTCCCTGTTTAGCGACAGCTAACCTATTTGCACAATACAATTTTACTGGTGATCCATCGCATTGATAGAGAAAAGCGTCCTGTAATAACAAATATCACAGCACGCATAAATAAGTTGCCCGACCAGGGTTCGAACCTGGACTCTTCTGATCCAGAGTCAGACGTGTTGCCAATTACACCATCGGGCAATGCGGGCGCAAAACTAAAAAATATTTATGAAATGATATAATTTTTTATTATAAATAGTTTCAGCAAAAAAACTCCTTGTTTTTGATAGGCTTAGTCAGAAGACATCAATCTTGAGGTGTGAGAAGCTTTAAGTGCTTTGAGTTTACTAATAAATGCTTAATCCTCAAAGCGAGTGTAACGAGGAAATTGGCGCTTTCTAACAAGCACCAAGTAACTACACTTCACCCTTTTCGTTTACCTTTGCCAAAACAAACGAATAAATTTGAAAAAGCAACGACTAATATTAGCGGTATTTATTTTGTTAGGATTGTTCCCACACTTTGCTCTGGGACAAAATAAAACTACCGTATATATTGAGCATGCCGATTATTTGTCGTACAATGTAAAACTTGGTGCCGATATGCAACGTTTAATCGGACACGTGAAATTGCGGCAAGATTCAACATTGTTTTATTGCGACAGCGCCTATTTAAATGGTAAAAAACGAAATTTCGAAGCCTTCGGAAATGTTCATATTGTTGTAAGCGATACTGTTAATGTGTATGGCAACAGGATGCACTACGAAGGAAAAACACGTGTGGCTGAATTGTTTGGCAATGTTAAACTTGTTGATAACAAAACCGTTCTTACCACCGATCATTTGGTTTATAACCGGATTACGCAAATTGCTTTTTATACAACCGGCGGGATAATTGTAAGCGACTCGAACCGCCTAACAAGTAAAAAAGGTTATTACAATACCATAACAAAAATTTTTTATTTTAGAATTAATGTGGTTTTAAAAAATCCTAATACCGAAACATATTCAGATACATTGATTTATAATTCGGGAACCAAAACAGCTTTTTTTGAAGGTCCTACAGTAATTCGTGGAAAAGAAAGCACAATTTATTGTGAAAAAGGCTGGTATAATACCGAAAAAGGCTTATCGAAAATTACTCGTCGTCCTTCAATTTGGAGTAATGAGCAATCAATTACAGCAGACAGCCTTAATTACAACAATGCTACTTATTACGGTGAAGCTTTCGGTAATGTTGAAATCCTCGACACTTCACATAACATTCTAATAAAAGGACACCTCGGTAAAATGTGGGATAAAAAAGGGCTTTCTTATGTTACCGACAGCGCAATAGCTATTACTTACGACGACGAAGATTCGATGTTTGTACACGCCGATACTTTGTTTATGTATTTCGACAAAAATCGTCAGGCGAAGAAAATGCTTGCGTATTACAAAGTGCGATTTTATCGGAAAGACCTTCAGGGAAAATGCGACTCGTTGGCCTACAGTATGAAAGACTCAACCATACGTATGTTTCGAAAACCTGTATTATGGTCGGGAAAAAACCAGCTTTCGGCTGATACTATTGTTATTGCTATTACACGTAATCAGGTCGATTCGCTGATTTTAACCAACAAAGCTTTTATTGTTTCACGCGACAGTACCGACACGTTTAACCAAATTAAAGGAAAAAATATGGTGGGACACTTTAAAGACAATGAGCTGGAAACCATAGATGTTGACGGCAATGCCGAGTCGGTGTATTATGTTCGTGATGATGACAAGTATTTGGTAGGAGTGAACAAAGAAGAAGCCAGTTTTATGATTATCAGGCTTAGAAATGATGAAATTTCAAACATAAGCTATCTTGAGCATGTTTCGGTAGTGATGTACCCCGAAAAAGATGTTCCAAATGAGGTTAAAAGGTTGAAAGGATTCGACTGGAAAGTTGAACAGCGGCCAAAAAACAAATGGGACATATTTTGGAAAAATGGAGTGGAAAAGATGAAGGAATAAAAATATCGGGGAATGAGAATTAATAATTAACGATTGAGTTTCTGCCTGCCGGAAGTTGTTTTTCCCCACAAATACCTTAAAAACGATTATTTTATTTTGATTTTTGCTCTGCACCACGGGCAGAATTGAAATTCTGTGTTAAGCAGATACTTGCTTCCGGGGTACACCGGTATTTCGCTAATTATCGGATTCAAAGCTTCGGAATGAGTTACCGAAAACTTTCCCGGAATCTCGTCTATAAAACTTGATTCGTTACCTTTTCCGGTAAATAGAAAAAGTTCTTCTTTGGCATGGGTGAGAGCCACGTTAAATAACCGCCGCTCTTCTTCGTGTAGCACATCTTGATACGAACGTTTTATTACCTTAAAAATCCTTTCGTTGAGCTAAATGCCAGTAAAACCGCCATAACCTTCGGTAAATCCAGTGATAAATCCAGCGCACTTCAAGTCCTTTGGCGGCATGGATAGTTTTGCCATGTATCTTCAAGTTTTCGTTGGCAAGAGCCTGTTTATACAGGTAAAACATTTTACTGCGCCAATACAGCACCAAAATATCGTCGAGCACAAAACCGGGTGTTAGCCAGTTTTTTCACTTATAAGATAATCTACACTGTTGGCTTCGTAGTATGCCGAATAAATATTGATTTTTCGTTTCGACTTTTTGAAAGCTTTTATTTGTTTTTCGACTTTGAATTTGTTGCGGCTAATCAACTTGTTGCTGGTATCAACAATATTTTTTACGTTGCGCTAGTTCCAGTCGAGTTTAACGATAGTGACTGGCTTAAAAGAGCGGTACAAATAGATGATGTAATTCATTTCTGAACCCCGAAAGCCATAAATACTCTGCCAATCGTTGCCTACGCATAAAAGCTGGGTCTGTGGCGAGAAAATATTTTTTAGCAACTCTACCTGAAGATTGTTAACGTCTTGAAATTCATTAACAAGGATGTCTTGATATTTCTCTTTGAAAAATTTACCAATTTCTTTTTGGTTTTTTAAAAGACGATTCGCTTTGATGATTAAATCGTTAAAATCAAGATACGACTTGTTGGTGCAGTAGTTGTTGTATTTTTCTACAAACGGGCGACTTTAGGCATAAAACTCCATAACTTGTTCGTAAGAGTCGTTTTTGGCACGATGGCACCTTTTTCAAAGTTGGTATTTTCCACTTTCACCATATCACCAATATGCTACACTTACCGCAAAATATTTTTCAGGTTTTGATGTAAGTTTCTAAATTCGTCTTCAAATAACAATCCCGAACAGAACCGGTAGTTTTCCTAAAGGTGCCCTTTCAAAATGGTTTCGAGCCGCCGGTTGAACAAGGCGATGTCTTTCATCACCAGCTCAAAAGTCTTCACCAAAAGCTTATCCGCTTTGCGAAACGGCTATTCTTTATTTTTCATTTTTCATTTTGTAGCTACGGCTACTTAAGTTTTCTATGTAAAGGTTAGTTCGTGGTATATAAAAATCGGGCTTGAAATCGAAATCATGAAAATTCACTTTTGGTTCATATTTGTAGTTGACGTTATGGCGGTAAAGCCAGTCGGCAATGTGGCGCTCCCACTTCGAAAGAACTTCTTCGCCTCTCAAAGTGGTATATAGCTTGATATAGTTTCCGCAATATCGGAAGTTTTCTTTGTGTAGCATGTCAACAAAATAGTAGAAAATATAGCGCTTTAGACGAAACGTATTTTCTATGTCTTCGCAAGCTACGATAAGTACTTTTTGCAAAATCGTAAAATCTGTTTCCGGCACGTTTTGGTTTACACATCACGAATCGGTAAGTTTTTTATCACCGACTACTCTAAATCTATTATCGAATTTGTTTGCTCCATAGTTGCGCAATAAGCTCTAGCTGAAACTCTGAAGAGTTTTGATAGTCAGTTTGTCGATCCATTTGTAAAGGCAGACATAGTCGTATCTGATATGTTCTTTTTCCATAGTGCTCAACTGTTTGTCAACCATTATTTTAGCGTATTTTCAGTGGTATCACTTGATATTAACAAACGGTAGGCCATTTCGTTAGCTGCAATTTTAGTAAAAATAATATCAAGAATGTTAGCCGGTTTCACTTTTCTCTCCTGAACGAGCTATAAAATTTTTTATAGCAGCGTGCGTGTTTTTCCCGATCTAGAGGCAGCAAGCACAAGTACTCTTTTATCTTCGGACAAAACAACTTTTCGTTGGTTTTTGTTCAATGCTCGTATTGCGTCTTTCATCAAGCTATTTAAATGGGAATTTAATACACTTTTTTTAGTATTTCTTCCTTGTCGGGAAGCTCAAATTTTAACTTCTTAAGGTCGAGATGCGAGTATAGCATCGGGGCTAACGAAGCTATCGGTGCGTAAAGAACAGATTTTGCAACAGCTTCTCTTTTAATGATATTGCGTCCGCTATCAAAATAATTAATGATAAATATCAATATGCTAAGATACAAAGCTCCTTTTAAAATACCGAACAAAGCACCACCAAGTTTGTTGATGAAACCGAGCATTAGAATATTAATGAATTTTTCGACAACTTTTCCAATGGCCAATACTACAATCACCACTGCAATAAACGTTACCACAAACGAAACTACAGCAAGATATTTTTGATCAATGTGGATATATGAAATGAGAAAATTGGCAGTAAGATCAGAAAAATAAAAAGCAAAATACAATCCTAAAATTAAGGCGGCAAGGGTGCTTATTTCGATGATAAATCCTTTTCTATAGCCTGTCCATCCAAAAAATAAAAGTGGGATTAACAACAACAGGTCAAGCAAATTAACGGTCATACTTTATTTTTTTAAAAAGAATACTTCAAAATTAGTAAAAATGTTTATCATACATCTTACTTTTGTTTTAAAAAGTCCGGAATCATTTATTTTTCAAACCATACTTTTTCTTTATTCTCTATTTTTTCAATAAGCTCTTCTGTCGATTCCATTTTTTCTTTTAAAATTTGTTCATCAATCGTATCCCAATAATCAGCTTCCTCGAAGACTTAGAGATTATATATATATTTCTTTTTCAGGTATTTTACAGTTTGATGATTGATATATGAACTTCATACGGTGCAAGTTGAATTTTTGTTGAGATAACATTCCTGCTATCATTGTTGGCTTCTTTAAAGTAGAAATCAAACCAGCTTACCAAATGATGTTTCTTACTAAAGAAGGAATACGAATGGCTCGCATTTCTCAAGAGGATTCAGTATTATGCCTTTCACACCTAGATTTTTTCAATAACCCTGATAAATTTTCAATTCAAATCGGAGGCTATGTCTTCCATTTCGCCGGTAAGTTGTTCTGATTCTTTACAATTATTCAATTTTCTGAAATAATAGTGATTTCCTTAATCGTAATATTTTTTTTCAAAATTAAAAAAAATAAAATACATACAAAAGGGTGGATAACAGATTCACAATTCCCAGATAATTATTAAGGCACTATTTTTGTATTTTTACCACAAAAAATATTTTTATGTGAAGTTTGCCCCAGTGCCATTGATGAAGAACTTTTAAACACAGTTTGTGAAACATTACAGTTTCATTTGGCAGGTAAATTACGACGCATATTTATTGGTGTATTTATCTTTTAATAAAATATATCTGGTTTTATCCTGTAATTTTTACCCATTAACAAAGCGGATAAGAGAAAAGCATTAGGATTCACAATTATTAAATTTCTAAATATGAACGGAATATAAATTATAAAAACATGAAAAAGTATCTATTTTTACTTATTGCAATCCTTAGTGTGTTTTTATTTCTCAACACCGCGCTTCCACAAAAAGCCGATGATAATTTTAAACAAGAATGGTCAAAAGTTGAAAAATACACTAATAGCGGCTTGCCGAAATCGGCATTAAAAATTGTTGATATAATTTATCTAAAAGCAAAGCAACAACAAAACGAAACACAAATAATAAAAACGCTGATTTATAAAATCAGTTTGAAAAGCACTTTCGAGGAAGATTACCGCGTAAAAAGTATTACCTCTTTAGAAGTGGAACTCCAAACTGCTGATGAACCCGAGAAAAGTCTGTTGTATTCGCTGCTCGGGCAGTTGTATCAAGGTTATTTCGACAACAACAAATACAAAATCCTCCCGAGGACACAAACTCTTAATTTCAACGAAAGCGACATTCGTACTTGGGATGCTATGAAATTCCAAAGAAAGATACAAAATTACTATTTTGCATCGGTGAGCCAAAAAGAGATTACAGCAAATATTCCTTTGGAACGGTTCAAGGCAATATTGTCGTCCGACGATAAAAAAATGACTTTTAATCTTCGCCCTACACTTTACGATTTGCTTGCTCAGCGGGCTATCAACTGGTTTTCTTCTTCCGATGCATCGCAATTCAGTTTTACAAGATTGCAATTCGACAGCATTCAGTTAGCGCCGGCAGTACGCTTTGCATCAATCCTTTTGCCCGAAAAACAAGGTGTCGTTATGCAAGTACTTTCCCTTTATCAGCAATTGTTGCGATTGCATTTAAACGACAGAAATGTTTCGGCCCTCATCGACATCGATCTTAAACGACTTGCATTTGTAAAAAATCATTTACCGAAAAACAAAATCTACAACCTTGCATATCGTCGTACACTCGAAGAACTATTGAAGCAACATCACAATAATAGCATTAGTGTACGAATAGCTTATGTGTTGGCAAGCAATTATTTAAAAACTGCCAATGAATATTCTCTCAATATAAATAAGAAAGACCGCTTCGACTTGAATACCGCCGAAAATATTTGTAAAAAAGCCATTTCAAACTTCCCCAAATCGCAATTTGCCAACGGCTGCCGCAACATCCTACAAAAAATTAACAGTATTTCTTTCGATTTTAAAATTCAAGAAGTTTCAATGCCTAATCGTGCTTTCCTTGCCCGCATAACATTTAAAAATACGAAAAAGCTTTATTTCAAAGTTGTTGAATCCGATTTCGACCTCAACAGCCATAACTATCAGGCACGTAAACAAAAAATGCAAAAACTCTCACAAAAAAACGGTAAACTGACTTTCATTCAGCTTTTACCCCGCACTTACGACCATCGTCAACATTCGGCTGAAATAATGTTTAAAGGTCTTCGAGCCGGACATTATGTTATTTTCGCTTCTGATAATCGTTTCTTTAGCGACACGGCTACACTAATTTATCACGATATTCAAATTAGCAATTTAAGCTATTTGGTGAAAAACAATGCCAACGGCGGCAGCATCAATCTATATGTCCGCAACCGCAACAGTGGAAAAGCCGTAGCTGATGCTCTTGTGGAAGTATACATACAAAAGTACAATAACCGTTGGCGGAAATACGCCTCCAAACTATCGGCTACTTATCATACCGATAACAACGGCTTTTTGAATATTCCCTATGCAAAATTTCAACCCGGGACATATTTGTTGTTTGATATTTCAAAAGCCGGCAATCGTTGTTATTATAGCAATACTTATGACTTTTATAGAAACAACGAACCGAAAGAAATTACCAGCACTTATTTTTTTACCGACAGAGCTATTTACCGGCCTGGGCAAATCGTTTATTTTAAAGGTATTAGAGTAAAACAATTAGCCGACAATGCCGAGGTGGTTAAAAATAAAAATGTAAAAGTACGGCTGTTGGATGCCAATTATAAAAATGTCGGCGAATTGAATTTGCGTACCAACGATTTCGGTTCGTTCGAAGGTTCGTTTGTGTTGCCTACAGGCAAACTCAACGGGCGCTTTACTTTGCGCGACGAAAAAGGTTCTGTTTCCTTTAAGGTAGAAGAATATAAAAGACCGGATTTTAAAGTAACCATTGACACTTTGAAGGGAAAATACCTCTTGAACAACTTAGTGGTTATCTATGGAAAAGCAAACGATTATACCGGCAGTGCACTTACGGGCGCAAAAGTATCGTATCGCGTAACTCGTAAACAATTTTTTATAACACCTTATTACAGGTATTTTCCGATGCCAGGTTATCAAAAGGAAATAGAAATTAGTAGCGGAAACATTGTCACGGGCAACGACGGTAGTTTCAGTTTCGGATTTAAAGCTATTGGTAACAATCTTTCGGGCAGCAACTATTACCGGTTTACCGTTTACGTTGATGTTACCGACATCACCGGTGAAGTGCAATCGGCGCAAAGTGTAGTTACTATCGGAAAAACACCTTTTGTTATAAGCATAAACTCCCCCAGCATTATCGACAGGGAACAAAGTTCAGGTTTTCACATTACGGCTAAAAATCTTTCAGGGAAAACCGTTACTATCAAGGCTGTATTAAGCCTTTGGCGTTTGACGCCTCCCCAACGTATTCTTAACCATCGTTTGTGGCCAAAATCCGATACTATCTTGATTCCAAAATCCGAATTTATTAATAATTTCCCACACGAAGTTTACGGCAACGACGACAACAAAAACAAATGGCCACGTTTCAAAATACTTTCGAAAAATATTAGTATTGAAGGTAACGATTATTTTTCAAAAAATGAGTTGCGGAAATTAAAACCGGGCGAATATGTTGTTCGCGTAAAAAGTATTTCAGCAAAAGGCGATACGGTTTCTCAAGAGCAATTTGTTAGCCTTTTTTCCGAAAAATCGAAAACCATTCCAGTTCATTCTCCACTGTGGTACGCATTTTCGAAAACCAAAGCCGAACCCGGCCAAAACATTAAAGTATTTTTAGGCTCGGCGGCTAAAAATACCTATGTGCTGTTTGAAGTTTTCAACGGTGATAAACCGGTAACTAATCGTTGGATTAAATTAAATAGAAAGCTGCAAACCATCAAAATACCCGTTTTGGAAAACTATCGAGGCAACTTTACCGTTTTTTTAACAGCCATCCGCTACAACCGTAGTTATACCGTTTCACAAACAATTGTAGTCCCGTTTACAAACAAAAAACTGAATATTACCCTCGAAACAAAACGCAACTATTTGACACCCGGAAAAAAAGAAAAATGGCTGGTAAACATTACCGGTGCAAATGGCACAAAAGTTACAGCCGAACTATTAGCCGGAATGTACGACGCATCTTTAGACCAATTTGCTACTAACAGGTGGACGTTACAACTGTTTCATCATAAGAAGCAGTTGCGAGACTGGAAAAGCGGCACCTTTTCTTTGATAGGAAGTTCTCTGTTGTTTAGTCCGAAACAAAGATATTACCCGGCACCTTCGGTTAACTATCCAAGTATTAATTGGTTTAATTATAGATTTTCCAGCAGGAATTATCTTTATGGCGTGATGACTGTTGCTGATAATGAAGAAATACTACCTTTAAAGGAAAAAAGCGTTCCCGCCCCAAAAAAAGAGACTGACAAAGCTACATTGGAAATGCCGGAAAAAACCATTCTGCCAACCGAACAACAAAAGCCCAAAGCCATTGAGACTGTTTACCGAACCAATTTCAACGAAACGGCTTTTTTCTACCCCCAATTACGTACCGACAGTCTTGGCAATGTCAGTTTTGTCTTTACCACTCCCGATGCTTTAACCGAATGGAAACTAATGCTGCTTGCCCATACCCGCGATCTGAAAACAGGCACCTTGATACGAAATATAAAAGCACAAAAAAAATTGATGATTATTCCTAACAAACCACGGTTTGTCCGCGCTGACGACGTGCTTGATTTTACTGCTAAAGTGATTAATTTTACGGATAAAAATTTCGATGTACGGGTTAATATTGAGTTTTTTGATCCGGCGAACTTGCTTAAGCAACGAATTGTTGAAAACGCTCAAACGCAGTCGCAACACCTTACCCTTGAAGCCGGAAAAAGCAAAGCCGTTTCGTGGAAAATCCACATTCCGCAAGGCATTGATTTACTTGCATATCGCATCAAAGCAATTTCCGAATCGTTTACTGATGGAGTAGAGGACCTATTGCCCGTTTTGCCCGACAAAATGCTCGTTACCGAAACCCTACCTATGAATATTAAAGGCCATAGCACCAAAACATTTAAATTTACCAAACTAATCAATGCCGGAAAAAACATACAGGCGGAAGCAGTTGATAATTATCGCTACACGGTGGAGTTTACCTCGCATCCGGTTTGGTATGGCGTTCAAGCACTTCCTTATTTGGCCAAGCCACGCTATGAAAGTGCCCAAAATATTTTCAATCGCTATTATGCCAACCGTATTGCTTCGGGTATTGTTACCAAATATCCACAGATAAAAAGCGTGCTCGAAAGTTGGAAACTTGCTTCTCCCGATGCATTTTTATCTAATCTCAAAAAAAATCAAGAATTGAAGAATGTGTTGCTCGACGCAACACCATGGGTACTTGAAGCTGAAACCGAAAGCGAACAAAAACGACGCATCGCACTTTTGTTCGACATCAACAATCTGTCAAACAGCTTAGACAAATCGCTACAAAAAATTAAGCAACTGCAATTGCCTTCGGGTGCTTGGCCTTGGTTTAAAGGAATGCGCGACGACCGTTTTGCCACCCTGTCAATAGTTAAAGGATTTGCCCGCTTGCGCGAAATGAGTTTCTATTCGTCAAACAATAACAATACCCGCAAGATATTGAAAAAAGCCGTGTATTATCTTGATAAAAAAATTAACGAAGATTATGCAAAACTTAAAAAACAAAATGTTTCGTTGAAAAAGAAACATATCGGAAGTTTGCAAACCCTTTATCTTTATGCCCGTACCGCTTTTCTTGATGCCTTTCCGTTGAAAGATAGCGATAAAAAAGCTTTTGATTATTACGTTTCGCAAGCAAAACGTTATTGGCTTACTCAAAACGACTATTTACAAGCCTCCACCGCTATTGTAATGAACCGCCTCAACTATCGCAATGAAGCCGAAGCCATCATTCGCTCGTTAAGCGAACGCGCAATCGAAAACAACGAACTGGGAATGTACTGGCGCATCAAAAGCGGCTGGAACTGGTATCAGGCACCTGTAGAAACCGAAGTGATGATTATGGATGCTTACGACGAGGTGATGCACGATAAAAAGTCGTTGGAAAAAATGAAAATTTGGCTGTTGAAAAACAAACAAACACGCCACTGGAAAACCCCTTCGGCCACAGTAGATGCCGTTTACGGATTGCTGATGAAAGGTAGCGATTGGCTTGCCGAAACTAAAGCTGTTGACGTGCAAGTCGGTAAAATTTCTCTCGCCGCCAACACAAAAGTTCAAGCAGGTACGGGCTACCTCTTAAAAAGCTGGATGCACAGCGAAATTACCCCCGCTATGGGTACAATTATTGTAAAAAATCCTAACAGCTCAATAGCCTGGGGCGCAGCTTATTATCAATATTTTGAAAAACTCGACAAAATTCGTGAACATCAGTCACCTTTACAAATTCAAAAAAATATTTTTGTCGAAAAACTTACTGCGCAAGGCCCTGTGATGACAGAATATTCCAAAGGCAAACATTTAAAGACCGGCGATAAAGTGATAGTCCGTTTGGTAATTCGTAGCGACCGTAGCATTGATTACGTTCACCTGAAAGATATGCGTTGCACAGCTTTCGAACCAATAAATACTCTCTCGGGAACACAGTTCAAAGACGGGTTGGTTTATTATCAAAATATTAAAGACGCTTCTGTCGACTTCTTTATCAGGCACTTATCCAAAGGAACATTTGTGTTGGAATATCCATTGAGAATAAGCCAACGCGGCAGTTTTTCCAACGGCATCGCTACTCTGCAAAGCCTATACGCACCCGAGTTTGCCGCTCATTCGTCAGGAATGCATATCGTGGTGAAGGAATAAAGGTGACTTTTCCTCAGTTTTAAATGAATGCTTTTCTATTAATATATACAAACATTCTTGCAAGGCAAAAAGAGAATAATAATTTCCTATTGTCTTAATCCACTGGCTACTGTGGTATTTTATCTCCTCTAATTATCTTTGTAAGTGCAATATTTTCTCATTCTTGTTACAAGATGTAAACTTTCCAAAAATAGTTTGATATAAAAAAGGAGAGCAAAGGCAAGACAGATTTTCTACCTCCTCAAATTATTATCTCACCGAAAAATCTACCGCCGTTTGTAACTGAAATTTAAATTATTTTAAATTTTCAGTTTTCAGATATGACAAAACAATATTAGTCTTGACTATGCCGGATGAAGAATAAAGTTATCGTTTTAAACTATAAAAATTTTAATACTCATGACTTTCTACTTCAAAATACGACTGTGGATGTAGGCAAGCAGGGCAGGTTTTTGGGGCTTTTGTCCCTTCGTGAAGATAGCCGCAATTGCGACATTTCCAAACCACTACACCATCTTTTTCAAACACATGTCCTTCTTCAAGATTTTTATAGAGTTTCAAATATCTTGCCTCATGGGCTTTTTCCACACGAGATATCATTTTAAAAGCTACGGCTACTTCTTTATAACCTTCTTCTTCGGCAATGCGTGCAAATTCGGGATATAGTTTGCTCCATTCTTCGTTTTCACCTTCGGCGGCTGCCTTTAGATTTTCGAGTGAAGTGTCAATAATTCCAGCCGGATACTTAGCAATGATTTCCACAGACCCTCCTTCGAGAAATTTAAAAAAACGTTTGGCATGGGCTTTCTCGTTAAGTGAGGTTTCTTCAAAAATAGCGGCAATTTGTTCAAGGCCTTCTTTTTTCGCTTGTTTGGCAAAATAGTCGTAACGCATTCTTGCTTGAGATTCGCCTGCAAATGCTTTCAACAGGTTTTGTTCGGTTTTACTTCCTTTTAATGACTTCATAATAACGTAAGTTTTAATTAATTAATAGTTTCAAAATCGCTTTTTTCGGCACCGCAAACGGGACAAACCCAATCGCTTGGTAAATCTTCAAATAGTGTTCCAGGAGCAATACCCGAATCAGGGTCGCCCAATGCCGGATCGTAAATATATCCACAAACCAAACAAACCCATTTTTGCAGATTCACAGGTTTTTCTATGATTGAAGGTTGTTTCTGTACCTTTTTCTTTTCAATATAGGTAGGAGCATTTTTTGGCGCAACTCCCCGTCGCACATTCCTAAAATAAGAATAGGTAATCGGCTCTTTGTCAATATCAAGAAAATCACCATCCAACACTTCACCAATAAACAATAGATGGCTTCCCACGTCAACCTGTTGCAATACTTTGCACTCGAACCATGCAACGGAGTCTTCGGTAACTATCGGAACACCGGTTTTGCCCGTAAAATATTGGGTTTCCGAAAATTTATCAATATCATTCCCACTTTTGTAACCGAAACGACCCAAAAGCTCTTCAGAAACATCTTTGTGTAATACCGACACGCTAAAATAGCCGCTTTTGCTGATAATTTTAGCACTTAAATTGTTTTTGCTACAACTAACGGCGAGTTGCGACGGTATAGCCGTTACCTGAAAAACAGTGTTGGCTACATAGCCGTTTTTTCTCTCTTTGCTCTCCGAACTAACAATATACAGTCCGTACGATAAGGTATAAAATGTTTCAGGATTCATTGTTTTAAGTTTTAAATATTCTATGGTATAAAAGTAGGTATTTTGTCAATTTGAAAAGAAAATAATGACGAAATAATATTTCAGTGTACAGGATGAGTTTGGAAAATGGAAGATGGGAAGAATGAAGGGCACAGTGAATTAGTGTTTTAATAGCATTTCACGTGTTAGGCAATACTTCTACTTTAAAAATTCTCCGCTTAAAACTTCCAGATGAGCATAATATCTGTTGACAATAAATGATAACTTATCTGTTCGACACCGATTTTATTGAGTGGGAACTGATATTTAGGTTTTACGATTAGAAACAAATGTTTTCGCGGTAGATATGCTACACCGATACCGATAAATGCACTACCCCAACCCTGGTAACTATTTTTTTTTACAACAGTAGTGCTTTTTTCTTTGCTGTCTTCGCTGTCGTATGTAAATTGCTGTTGTGTAAAATAATAATAATTGATACCGGCTTCCGAGAATAATTGAAGATGCGAATCGGGATTCAAATAATATCCTGCACCAAACGGAATACTAATAAAACTGGCATTAGTATAAATTTCATTTATTTTTTCACTTTCGGTAACTTCGGGATAAGAGTTTATTTTTTCGGAGACGGAATTTCCTACAAGATTATATTTTATTTTACCGTAAAAAATTCCCGTAAAAATATTAAAGTGTTTGTTAACAAATATATACGGGTTAATACCATATTGATAAGAAAAACCTTTTTTTAAATCGTCTTCGGTTATCATACCCAAAGTAAAAGAACTTCCCACCCGAAAATTGATCGAAAGCGAATTTTTCTTTCGATGCGAAGATGTAGATTTTCCGAGCAATAACAATGAATCTTGTTGTAGTTTGGTTTTTGAAGAGAATACCGAATCCTCTTTTTGTGTAATTAAATAAGGTGGTAGGTGTGTTTCGACGGCTTTGTTTGTTTTGTGCAGTTCGGGAAAAGTATTTTTTGTTGAAACGGGCTTACTGTTATCAGATGAATAAAACGGTTGAGCCTGCTGCATTTGTTTATTAATCTTGTTAATAGCAAAAAGGAGGGAATCATAATTTATGTTTTTTGGCCGGCTTTTTTTTTGATTTGACAGCATCTTATTTTTTGCAGTCATCGAAATTCCACCTGTATTATTGTTATCAAAATGTTTTTGGAAGTTTGCAACAGTATTGGCACCTGACAAAACATTTTCCATTAACTTTGAATTTTTATATTGATTTTTAAGGAAAACGTGTGTGTGTCTCACGTAAACGGTATCATAAATTTTAATCATTTCTTTTTTTATCACCGTGTCGTAATGATAAATTGTATCAAATCGAATAATTTCTTCCCGTTGATGTTTATATAGTTGTGTTTCGGTTGCGCTTGGGTGTTGAAAATAATAGATGAACATGCCGGTATTCAAAAGTGTTAACAGCCCTAAAACGCCAATAGCAATGGATTTCCATCCCAAAAAGAAACCTTTAACCAAGCCGTTTTGTTCCAATAGTGCCATCATACGGTGCCAATCGGGACGGGCAGTTTCTTCGGTTTGCTCCGAAAGTTTTTCTTTTAAGATTTTATCAAAGTAGTTTTCGTTCATCAAACATCTCTTATAAGATAATTATCTTTGATTAATTGTTTCAATTTTTGCCGTGCTTTAGATAAGTTCGATTTTGATGTTCCTTCACTAATTTTTAACATTGCAGCTATCTCCCGGTGATTAAAACCCTCCACAACATACAAATTTATTGCAACCCGATATGCTGGCGACAGTTGTTTAATTAATCGCATAATTTCCTTAACTGTCATCTTCGACAAAACATCCTCATCTGATTTCAAGTCGTTATAATCAGGCTCGTCAGTAATTATTGCACTATTGTATTGTCCATATTTTCTGTAATAATCAATGGCACTATTAATATATATACGTCGTGTCCAAGTTTTAAACGATCTCTTAACATCATAAGTATCAATATTTTTAAAGATTCTTAAAAAACCATTGTGTACCATTTCTTCAGTTTCCTCCTTTGATGAGGCATATTTATTACAAATTCCGTAGCCGAAACCGTAAAACAACTTATATAGTTGCTTTTGGCTTCT
The DNA here is from genome assembly GCA_003232915.1 of Bacteroidota bacterium. Taxonomy (GTDB): domain Bacteria; phylum Bacteroidota; class Bacteroidia; order Bacteroidales; family F082; genus Sulfidibacterium. The sequence continues at coordinate 29,072 of QIKE01000125.1, forward strand.
ATTTTTATGCTGGACACACCCTTGAACAATATGTTCTAATTTTTTTGATTCGGATGTTGCTTCCATATAATAGTACGGTTAAAAATGTAAAAGAGTTGGCAAAAGTAAATATTTTTAACAATAGAGGCAACGCTTTGAAACAGGCTTGCGTAAATGATAGAAAGTTCACGGTTTTTAATCATTAAAATTATTCATCTTTTTTAAATATTAAATAAAAATAATAAACTTACGAATTGATGTTAACGAAAGAATTAAATATAATTATCAAATGGTTTTGCGACAACGAACACACAAAATTATGATGAATTTAAAAAAGGTATTTTATATGATACTGTTAAGCTTTATGGCGACAGTTTTTTTGAGCAATTGTAAACACCAACCCGGAGTATTTTATAACGATACACCTGCGGTGAGTATTCAATGCAGTCCCGATACGGTTTATTTCCAAAACGACATTTTACCACTTTTGGTTTCGAGCTGTTCCACCACTGGATGCCACGATAAACAAACAGGGAAAAATGATGTTGTACTTGTCGATTATAATTCGGTGATGAAAACCGGTGGCATTAATCCGGATAATCCTGGTAGTAGTAAAATTTACGAGGTAATTGTTACGAATGACGAAAGGATGCCTCCTCCACCATCCGCCGCATGGCCTAAAGCACAAGCCGATATGCTCTATACGTGGATAGCACAAGGGGCAATAAATAACCAATGTAGCGGCGATAGTGCAGGATGCGATACTACTAATGTAACTTTTAAAGGCGACGTACGGCCAATTTTTCAAAAATTTTGTTACGGTTGCCACAACAGTGCAAATCCTAGCGGTAATATCGACCTTACAAATTGGGATCAGTTGGCTTTGATTATTGATAACGGTGCATTGGTGGGTTCAATAAAAAGCGAGCCTGGTTATAGTCCGATGCCTAAAGGTTCTACAATGACTAATTGCGAAATACTTACGGTTGAAGCGTGGGCAAACGATACGGTAATTAATTCGGGCGGCGGCGGCGGCGGAGGTAATAATGGTATTGCGTGCGACCCCGACACCACTTATTTCCAAAATCAGGTGCTTCCTTTGTTAGTTTCTAATTGTGCTACAACGGGTTGCCATAATACTATCTCACATAAAGAAGGCGTTATACTTGTTGATTACTCATCGGTTATGCAAACCGGAAAAGTTATTCCCGGCAATCCTAACGGAAGTAAGTTGTACAAGGTATTGTTTGGTGGCGACCGCGAAGACGACATTATGCCACCTCCACCCAGTCCTCCGTTTACAACCGTCCAAAAAGGTATAATACGGAATTGGATATTGCAGGGCGCAAAAAATAATTATTGTAATAGCGATTGCGATACTACCAATGTAACATTTTCGGGAAGTGTGTGGCCTATTATACAAACCTATTGTCTTGGTTGCCATAATGGCGGAAGTTCGGGGGGAGGAATCAGTTTGCGCAATTATTCGGAAGTAGCGGCTTCTGCTAACAGTGGTAAATTGCTTGGCAGCATCCGTTACGATGCAGGATATTCGCCGATGCCCAAATACGGACAGAAATTATCAGATTGTAAAATTAGTGAAATCAGAATTTGGATAGAAGATGGAACACCAAACAATTAAAATATTGATGATAAGCTTGGCAATGGCTGTCTTGCTTTTGCTACAGGCTTGTTATAACGATAATTATCAGGATCTTTACCCCCAACCGTTGAATTGCGATACCACAAACGTTACTTTCGGGAAAAACGTTTTGCCTATTATCACCAGCAATTGCACGCGATGCCATAGCGGCGCAGTACCTTTGGGAAATATTTCACTGGAAAACTACAACGATGTTGTTGCTTCTGTAAACGGTGGCCGTTTTATGGGTAGCATCAAACACGAGCAAGGTTATTCGGCTATGCCCAAAGGAGGAGGAAAACTTAGCGATTGCGATATTAAACATATTGAAATATGGGTAGCTTCGGGAATGCCCAACAATTAAAAAAAACGATGATGAAAATATTGAAAAAAATTCTCGGAATATTTATGATAATTAGCGTACTTGGAATAGCTTACGTATGGTTCTTCGTGTATAACAAACCGCACAGAAATTTCGACAAAGCCAAACCCGATGTGATACTCAGCGCGCAAAGTTTCTACAACAATTATGCAAAAAAAATAAAAAGCTGCAACGGAAAAGTAGTTCAAATTAATGGTATACCCAAAAAAATAGAAACTAACGATTCACTCGCTGTTGTAGTTTTTGTTTTCGATCAAGGGATGTTTGGCGACGAAGGTGTCCGTTGTACTATGTTACCAAAATATCGTAATTCCGCTGAAAACCTTGATCTCAGTAAAACGGTTACTATCAAAGGATTTTGCGCGGGTTACAACGGTACCGATGTTATTCTCGAACAATGTTCAATTATTAAATAAAATTATTATGAAACGTTTATCAGTTCTTATGAGCTTAATAATATTGTTAGCATTTAATGCTTTTGGCCAGCGTTATCTTACCAAAACAGGTCATATTTATTTCTATTCGAAAACACCGTTCGAAACTATTGAAGCGCACAACCGGCAAGTTAACTGCGCTTTGGACGTTAAATCGGGAATGTTCGTTTTTAAAGTGTTGATGCGATCTTTTATATTTGAAAAAGCACTGATGCAGGAACATTTCAACGAAGATTATGTAGAAAGTGATAAGTTTCCTAACGCAACTTTCATAGGAAAAATTGATAATGTTAAGGAAATTGCTTTCAACAAAGCGGGCACTTATAATGCCAAAGTAAGTGGTACTTTAACTATTCATGGCGTCAGCCGTACGGTGCACGAAAACGGAACCTTTATCGTATCGGATAAGGGTATTGCGGCACAATCGAAATTTCTAATAAAGTTATCGGAATACAATATCGACATTCCGGAGATAGTGGCGAGAGAAATTGCCAACGAATTCAATATTTTTGTCGATGTTGATTTAAAATCGTTAAAAAAATAAGCCAAAACACAGAATATGAAGAATTTCAGCTTTGCAGTTGTTTTGTTTTTTTTACTTCTTTCGGGAAGTAAAGTTTTTTCGCAAAACGATTTAATGAATTTGTTCAATGAAAAAAAACCGGTAACAGAATACACTATTGCCACTTTTAAAACCACCCGCATTGTGTTGGGGCAATCGGTTGAAAATCCGGCTCCGGGGAATTTGATTTTTGTCATTCAGCATCATTTCGGGTATCTCAATCAAGGGGCTTACGAATTCTTTGGTCTTGACCAAGCAAGCATTCGTCTTGGTTTTGAATATGGCATTACTCCATGGTTGTCAATCGGTGTAGGACGGGCTTCTTTCGAGAAAACTTACGATGGTTCCGTCAAAGTGAAAATCTTCCGTCAAAGTAAAGGTAAAACAAATATGCCGATTACATTTAGCTATTTTGGGAATGTGGGTATTAATACTTTGAAAATTTCAGATAAAACGTTGAACTATTATTTTACAAACCGGCTAACTTTTGTAAACCAATTACTTATTGCCCGTAAATTTAACCGGACGGTGTCTTTGCAGCTCACCCCTACTCTAGTGCACCGAAATCTTGTGAAAAAACGAATTGATGAAAACAATGTGTGGTCGCTGGGAGCAGGAGGACGATTTAAACTGACCAACCATACAAGCCTTAACCTTGAATATTATTATCTGCTACCGGGCCAAACTGCCAACGACTATCGTAACTCATTTTCCGTTAGTTTTGATATCGAAACAGGTGGACATGTTTTCCAACTGTATGTTTCCAATTCGCAAGGTATCCTCGGACAACACTTTATAACGGGTACTATCGGAAACTGGCTCAAAGGCGATATTCTTTTTGGTTTTAACCTCACCCGGACTTTTGTTGTTAAAAAGCCTAAAGGGTTTAATAAATAGTATCAATGCGAAGATGAAGAGTGTAGCTGTTATTATAATTCCGTTCGATTTTTTTTATCGGAATGAATCCGTTTAATAATTTCAATTAGTCTAATACGTTATTATTAAGTTTCACCGGCTTGTCGTGTAAAAGACTTTTACTTAGTTAACCCAACTTGGAAATTTGAGACAGAACCACGAAACAGCTTGATAAAAATTATATTGTAAATGGCAGAATATCATTCGAGTATCAAGTTGATTAAAATTGTTAACCATTCTAGATAGTAGTAACAAGCACATATTCATATATATAGTATATTTTTACTAAATGCGTCGAGCCCCATATATTTCTTTTACTCGTTTTATATGTGATGTTTTTGTGCCTTAAACATCTAAAATACTTAAATGTATTTATAATGTCGATAAAGAAAAAAATGAAATTCCGACAAGAACTATACATATTAAAGGTTGGTGTATACGTATAAAGTTTAGGGGAAATTTCGTCAGCAGAATGTTTTGAATCTTGGAAAATTAAAAAATATATTACGAATTAATTACACCTGAGACAACTGATCAACAAAAAATATATGATGCACTCTATTTTAAAAATAGGTCTTTTATTATAAAAGCAGAAGTAGTGTCCTTATTACAGAAATAAAATCAAGGTATCCTGTCAGTGATGGTCTAACGATTTACTATTTTAAAGTTTGATCAAACCTTCCTATTACGGTTATTATCTTTTCGTTAAGTTTTTTTTTTAAAACAGCCTTAACGGATTTTTGTTGTCGTTATCATTCCCCCCCTCTGTTAAACTATGTTAAATCTGATTATCACCTATTTACGGTATTTTAAAAAGCTATAAACTTGCGCCGTATTTCAATTATCGGAGTTCTTATTAGTATTAATTAAAATATAAGTTATGGATATAGTTGTTGAAAAACTTACAAAAAGGTACGGCTCACAAAAAGCTGTTGACAACATTTCGTTTCGTGTCAAAACGGGAGAAGTATTAGGTTTTCTCGGACCTAACGGAGCAGGAAAAACGACGACAATGAAAGCCATCACGACTTTCCTCGCACCCGATGAAGGGAAAATTACCGTCGGGAATTATTCTGTCGATGAAGATGCCGATGAAGTAAAAAAGCACATTGGTTATCTTCCCGAAGACAACCCGCTTTATGAAGAAATGCCTATTATCGACTATTTGAAATTTGTTGCGCAAATTGAGGGTATCGAAAAAGGTAAGGTAGAAGAAAAGGTTCGTGAAATTATTGAGACCTGTGGTATCGAAGCCGAAAAATACAAAAAGATTATTGAGTTATCGAAAGGCTACAAACAGCGGGTTGGGTTGGCGCAGGCTTTAATTCATAATCCGGAAGTGCTTATACTTGACGAACCCACCACGGGTCTTGACCCTAATCAAATTATCGAAATTAGAGAATTGATAAAAAAAATAGGAAAAGAAAAAACCGTTATTCTCAGCTCGCATATTCTTGCCGAAGTTGAAGCCACTTGCGATAGGATAATGATTATTAACAATGGAAAAATTGTTGCCGACGGTACGGCCTCCGAGTTGCGCAAAAAAGCACAGGGTAAAGAAATTTTGAAAGTAACCATTGAAGACGGAAATATCAACACCATTTATACTTCACTGCAGAATCTTGAAGAAACTGAACTTGTGGACATTCTTGATAAATCGGGCAACATTTTCGAGGTACAAAGCAAAGTGGAAAAAAGTTCGCGCCGGGCTATTTTCAAACTTTGCGTTGACAATCAATGGATGCTTACACAAATGTCGTTTATAGAAGCTAAACTCGAAGATGTGTTTAGAGAATTAACCATGAATTAATTAATTTGAAATTTATTCGTTATGAAACAAATATGGATTATCACCAAACGAGAACTGCAGGCCTATTTTGATTCGCTGATGGCTTACATCCTGCTAATACTTTTTCTTGGATTCAGCGGTTTTTTTACCTGGATTTACGGCAGCGATATTTTCTTTATTAAACAGGCCAGTTTACAAGCTTTTTTTAGTATAGCATATTGGACACTGTTTTTCTTTATTCCATCGCTTACCATGCGTTTGTTGTCGGAAGAAAACAAAACCGGAACTATAGAATTGTTGCTTACCAAACCAGTAACAAATTGGCAAGTGATAATGGGAAAATTTCTTTCCGCCCTGGCTCTTATTGTCATAGCACTGTTACTTACTTTGCCCTATTATTTTACGGTAGCATCACTTGGCAATATCGACAACGGACAGGTGTTTTCGGGATACCTTGCACTGATATTGTTCAGTAGCATGTACATCAGTATAGGACTTTACACAAGTAGCGTCACCAACAACCAAATTGTGAGTTATTTGCTCACGCTTTCCATCGGTATTTTTTTCCAGATTATTTTTGGTATGTTAAGTCGTGGTGTTTCGGGACTGATAGGGCACATTCTCAACTACCTTAGTGTGTATACCCACTTCGAGTCGATGACCCGCGGAGTCATTGATTCGCGCGACATCATTTATTTTCTGTCGTTTATCTTTTTGGGTCTTGTACTTTCCGAAACTATGCTTATCAAAAAACGTTATACCTGATTTTTTTAATATAAAATTCGAAAATCATGAAAAAGAATTCATATAACACATCGGTTTTATTACTGGTAGGCATCCTGTTGGTGGTTGCCGTTATTTCCGAAAATTATTTTTTCCGCCTCGATCTTACGAAAGGAAAAATTTATTCGTTAAGCAATGCAACAAAAGGCATCCTGAAAAATCTTAAAGAACCGGTAACTGTAACGGCTTATTTTACTAAGAATTTGCCACCCGATTTGGCTAAAGTAAAACAGAATTTCAAAGATATGCTAATAGAATATAACAGCCTTTCGAAAGGTAAGGTAGTGTACAAATTTGAAAATCCTAGCAAAAATCAGAAAACCGAAGCCGAAGCTATGCGAGCAGGTATTCAACCGGTGCTTTTCAATGTTCGCCAAAAAGATGAGATGAAACAACAAAAAGTGTTTATGGGCGCCAAAATTCAAAAAGGCGACAACTACGAAGTTATCCCTTTTGTTAATCCCAAAGGAAGCATCGAATACGACCTTTCCACAGCAATAAAAAAATTAAGTGTGAAAAACAAACCACTTATCGGCTTTGTGGAAGGACAGGGAGAAACTCCCATAAAATATTTTCAACAAGTAATGAAAGAATTAAAAGTTCTTTATAATGTGAAACCTCTTCGCCTAAACGATAGCATAAAAAATCTGTATGATTATAAAACATTGATAATCAATGCGCCGAAAGATTCGTTTAATTTGCAACAAATGAAAATAATGGATGATTATCTACACCAGGGCGGTAACATTTATATTGCTATGAATCGTGTGGAAGGCAATTTGCGAAGACTTACGGGAAATGCCGTGAACACCGGTTTGGAGACCTGGCTATCAAAAAAAGGATTGCAGGTTGTGAATGGTTTTATAGTAGATGAAAGCTGTGGAAATATAGGGGTAAGTCAACGTACTGGAGGAGGCTTTAGTATGACCACTCAAATAAAATTTCCCTATTTGCCAATCATCACACATTTTGCCGACCATCCTATTACCAAAGGACTTGAAGAAGTGGTGATGAAGTTTTCTAGCCCTATGCATTACACCGGCGACAGTTCATATACATTCACACCTTTGGCTTTTAGTTCCAAACATGCAGGAGTAGAAAAAAGCCCGGTTTATTTTAACATTAACAAACACTGGGGACCGAATGATTTTAAAGATAAAAACCTGATAGTAGCCGGCTTACTCGTAGGGAAAAACAAAGGACGTATTATCGTAATTACAAATGGCGATTTTGCTATTAACGGTTCGTCAAGAACAGCCCGACGACTTCAACCCGACAATGTTAACCTAATGGTAAATTCTATCGACTGGTTGTCAGACGATACCGGATTAATCAACCTTAGAACTAAATCAATAACCTCGCGCCCTATAAAACAATTGAGCGACAGCACAAAATTATTCCTCAAATGGCTTAATTTTCTGCTGCCTATTTTATTGGTTATCATTTATGGCTTAATTCGGATGCAATATCGTACTAATCAACGTATTAAAAGAATGGAGGAAGGCTATGTTAAATAAAAAAAATTCAAAGATATTATTAATTATTTTTCTTGTGCTTATCGGATTGTTTTTTGTTTTAAGATATACCGACCACAGCAACAGCACCATTGTTGAAGAATTGGTGAAAGCCGATACGGCTAAAGTCGACCAAATTGTTATTCACCCACCCAAAGGAGCACCCGTTATTACACTGCTAAAAAAAACCGGTAAATGGTGGGTAAAAAGTAGTAATGAACAGCATCAAGCCGACAGACGGAAAATGAAAGGTATACTTTTCGACCTAACCTCGTTGAAACCGGAAAGTGTTGTTGCCACATCGAAAAAGCAATGGAAAAAATACCAACTTACCGATTCGTTAGCAACAAGAATACAAGTGATAGAAGGGGGTAAGGTGAAATCGGATATCTTACTAGGAAAATTCAGCTATTTGCCGGCAAAAAATCAAAAACCGAATCCTTATCAACGGCGGCCTCAAGGCGAAATGATTTCGTACGTACGAACTTACGGAAATGCTAATGTGTATTCCGTTGACGGAATGATAAAAATGAATTTTGGTGCCAATCCTGATAACTATCGCGACAAAACTTTTGTGAAAATGGATAAAAATACTATCACAAAAGTTGATTTTACGTATCCCGGAGCCAAGCCATTTTCTTTGCAAAAAGACAAACAATATTGGAAAATCGATCACGAACCTGCCGATTCGATGACTGTTGTCAGATATTTGCGCTATTTGTCAAGAACTACGGCAAGCAAAATTGTCCATCGTTTCGACAAAACTAAAAACCCGCAAATTGGTAAAATCAGTATTGAGCGTGAAAACAACAAACCGGTTGAGTTAATGGCTTACGCTATCGATTCGGCACAATATGTTATTCATTCTAGCCTGAACGATGACACTTATTTCGACGGAAATTCAGGAAAATTGTATAGTAGATTTTTTGTCGATAAAAACTATTTTCTGAAAAAGAATAAAGTCACAAAAAAGGAAAAGTAATGAGATACGTACAAAAATTCACAAAGTGAGATTTTAGGCATCAGGCAACCGGCGGTTTTTTTGCTTTAACATCGCTCGGAAAACAACTTACAAAAAAGTATATTTACTTTATTATTGTGGAAAAGATGCTGATTTTTCGTGAATGGTTATTTATTTCAACTTAAAAAACCACCTGCTTGGCGGGTGGTTTTTTAAGTTGAAATAAATTTACATAAAGAATTAAGTGAGCATCCATTTCTACTAAGTCTTTTCACTGCTTGGGTTTGTACTTTTTTGCAACATTTTCTCCCTCATCTTTACTAATAATTTTAAATACTTCTTTGTAGTGATGAGTCCAGTCTAAAAAGGTTAACTAGGGTAAATAATGAAAATCGGTATTGACCCCTTCCCTAAAAATTGTACTGATCTTCAGCCACTTCCCCTTTAGGGGATTGAGGGGTAAAAGCGGCTGAAACCAAATTGTAACCTTTTTAGACTGGACTCGGTGATCTAATTTCATTTGCTTACGACCTAAAGCTGTCCCAGTTCTCTAATTTGCTGTCTTAGTTCAATATTCTTCGTCTCTTCTGATATTTTTTCTATAACAATTCGCTCCGTTGAAGAATATTTTGAAAACTCCTTTAACCAATTATAAATCGCTCTATTACTTACTTCGTATATTAAGCTTAGCTCTTTTACAATTAATTTCCCTGGACCAATTAACTCAATCTTTTCCTGCTTAAAAGCAGTACTGAAGGTCATTATTACTTTTTTGTTTTTTCACACTAAATTTAATAATTTTCAACTGAATTTAGTGTCAACCTATTTTGAGAACAGATACAATCTCTTACAAAGAAAACTTAGTTCAAAAGGAGGGTATTAAGAGAAAAATATTTCTTTTTAAGAACACCTTAACATTTACATCATAAGATGATGAACGGGAGGTGAAATTGCAACGTGTATAATAAAGATAATAAAAACCGCTACAATAATAAGATATCCCCATACCACAATTTTCCTTACCAAAGAATAATCATCTTCTCCGGAATCTATATATGGCAACAGAATAAGACCTAGTACTATCACAAGGGGAAGAATTAATAAAGAAATGACTCCAAACCAATCTTCAAATTGATAAAGGACGAGAAACATCCAGGGTGGTTTTGTAATTTCAGCGCCTACAAACGGTCCGGGATATAATACAGCCGGGAATTGCATAGCGAGAAAACTAATGAGCCCAAAAATAACCAAACTCCAACCGAAGATTTTCTTCACATGTTCAGAAAAAGGAATTGTTCGTGTAGTTTTTTTCCCGGGTAAAGGAGATAAACCGTTTAGTTTCATTAAAACCATGTGCGGTATCAAAAACAGCAACAAGAGAGAAGGCAATACTATTGCATGTGTTACAAACATCCTCATCACTACAGCAGACCCTTCTATAAACTTTGCAAGTGAAGCGCCAATAAGAGGTATCATTCCCAATGATTCTATAGTATGTCCGTAAGCTTCATAACCTTCCTGATCCCATTTAACTACCGTTCCTGAAAAAAGGAAGGTAAGTGTTATCACAAACAGTCCTATTCCGAAAAACCAATTTAACTTTCTTTTCCCTCTATAAGATCCGGTAATAATAATTCTTGACATATGCAGTACGATTAAAAAGACTACTGCTTCGGCAAGCCACCGATGAAATGATCGCAACCAAAATCCCCATGGGTTGGACGCAAATTCCAAAACGCTTTGCCGTGCCTGCCCTGTTGTCGGTGTAAGGAAAAAAGCCATTATTATTCCGGATATTATTAATAGTACAAATCCAATTAGAGTAACGCCACCGACAGTATATCCAAACCTCTTTGCATGTTCAGGAACTGAATAGTTGAAGTCTTTTAAACTCCAACTCATTCCATCTTGTTTTTTAATATCATCCATTTTCAGCTCTGTTTCTTTTTGGGTATATAAAGAAAAGCCAAACCGGCAATGATAGCGGCTAAACTAAGAGCTTTTATAACCGTAGGTACGGTACTTTCTTTTACATCTTTAGCAATTTCAGCAAAACCTTTTTGTTTTTCTGCACGTTCAAGGCTGTCTATAATATAATTATTCCCCTCTTTCGGGCTCATTGTGTCAGTTGTGGTTACTTTCACGATTTCCTTTTTATCGTTATGAGCTGAAGCGGCAACCGGAGATAAAAAAATTAATATCAAAGTAACGTATATTATTCTGATTAACATAATGTTTCTCCTGTTTTTTGGTTTATAATACATTCATTTGCCACATACTTCCATGATCTATGTGAAATAATTTTACCGGTTATTTGGGACCAAGCTAAGCCGTCCCAGATTGACCCAAACCTTTTACATTCTTTGAAGAAGTTTACTGTTCCTTTTTTCATCGTGTTATAAAAAATAATTAATGTGGAAAAGTACTCTTATTTCTTATTCGAAAAACATTTTAGCATATTTTTTTAGAGAGACGATGTCAATTATTGCGGTTCATCAAAAATATGTGTATTTTTGAGGCAAAAACAGAATACAGATGAAAATTTCAAAAAACCTAATAAAAATATCCTTAATGGGGATACTGGTTTTTTCGTTAACAGCATGTTCTAACCAAAAAACTAAGGCTCAAAAGACAACTACCGTTAAGGAAACAAGTCCTTCTAGTGTTAATCATTCTGTAAACATGAATGCTCTTATGCGGACTATAGGAATTCAACAACTTAAGAAAAAGGCAGTTGCGCCGAACTTTAAATTGAAAAATTTAAACGGAAAGATGGTAAGCCTAAAAGATTTCAGAGGTAAATTCATATTACTTAACTTTATGGCTACTTGGTGTATGTGGTGCCGTAAAGAGATGCCACATTTGCAAAAACTACACGAACGTTTTAAAGATAAAGATTTTGTCATTATAGCTGTTTTCAGCGATCGGGAAGGAGTGCGAGCAGTAAAGCCGTTCATAAAAAAATCGGGATATACGTTTACGGAAAATTCCGGCACATATAATTCCGCACTATTGGATCCGACGGGCAAAGTAACAAATCTATATCGGGTAACGGGAACACCAACTACATATCTAATTGACAAAAGCGGAAATGAAATTGCAGTAGCGCAAGGCTACAGAGATTGGTCGAAAAAAGAGTCATTTACATTAATTGAAAATCTTATTAATCTAAACTAAATCAATAAGTTGAAATATTATGGATCAGAATGTTTCATTATTAATTGCATTTACTGCCGGGTTGTTGTCTTTTGTTGCTCCTTGTGCTTTGCCACTCGTTCCTTCATATCTTTCCTATATCACGGGACTGACCTTTAAGGATTTAACTAAAGGCGGGATAAGGATGACAACGATTAAACATTCCCTTTTGTTTATTGCCGGATTTTCAACTGTATTTATTTTGTTGGGAGCTGCTGCAAGTTCTTTAGGGAATATGTTAAGAGAATATCAAAGTATTTTACGATGGATTGGCGGAATTATTATTATATTTTTTGGATTTTATATAACGGGTCTGTTTAATCTTAAATTTTTAAATAAAAATATAAAGTTTGAAT